>JAITIZ010000287.1 GCA_031279215.1 Planctomycetaceae bacterium | reverse complement strand
AAAAGACCAAGTGTTACGCCTGCAAGCACAGACAATAACCATGTTGGTTTTTTAAGCCAATGCCGAAAAGTATAAAGAGCAATCATTCCAAACGACGCCGCTGTTACATCAGGACATATTGTTGCGCCCCAACCAAGAATAAAAGGCGAAAACGTCCAAAGGATCAGAAAGACAAAACCGCAACCATCGCCGAAAAGTTCACAAGAAAATTTATAACCAAAATATCCGCCAAGTAAAATAAACGGAATACAAATAGCGCGACCAAGAAAAAAACATTGCCGAACAGTTTCAAAATTGTTTGCTCTAATAAATGAAACGCCGGTTGCCCATTCGGAACGTTTTCGCGGATCAGGAGAATAATCCGACCAATCGGTTTGAGGATGAATCATATTTGTTACGGTAAAACCGATTAACATTCGGAGCAACGGAGGATTGGCGTGAAACAAATCGAATTGACCTGTTTCGTAAAGCCGTAACGAAGCCGCGATATGTCCAATTTCCGTGCGATTCGGAGAAGTCAACCAGTCAAGACGTAACAAAAGAAACGCCTGCACGATTAGTACAAGAAATAAAAGCGGTAACCGGATGTCAGTACGATTAAAATAATTCATAGTTTTTTTATCATATTCAATTCCAATGAGAAATTCAAGTATCCAAAACTTGATGAAAAATAAAAATTTGGTTATCTATTGGAAAAATCATCAAACCATTACAAACTTGACCCTATCTTTTTGTCCACGAATTTACACGAATTTTCACTAATTTTTTCGTGATAATTCGTGAATAAAATAAATTTTTAGAAGTTCCCATTAGTTTTTAGAAGTTACCTTAAACAATTATTCCACTGATAGATTACTTAATAGTGAATAGTTATACTTTATTGTATTCATCAATTTAATTTTTCAAGTTATTGACCTATGGCAAGATTTCATTAATTATTTTCATGGTTCTATTCATTGGCTTTTTATATGCTATACTTTCAAAATTGTTAAACATTGGGAACTGATTAAAAATCCGGTATTTCATCTCAAAATTTGTTGTTAATTTTTAATCTTTGGTTCTAATCTTTGGTTCAAAGAGTTAAATAAAATAAAATCAATTTTGGTGTGAAACGGTTTTTAGAGGTTTATTTTTAGTTGATTTGTTCTTAATTTTCTAATTTTTTTTTTACAATTACGCCCATGCATATCATTCTATTTGAGGACAACCTTTCGCCGCAACTGTTTCCAGCTACAATCGCACGTCCTGCTTTTGCGATTAATATTGGGACTTATCGGTTGATTCATTTGGTTCGCCGTCTTTCGGATAATATTGAAGTTATTGTTCGTCCTTATCTTAAAGAGCTTGTTCTTTCGGATTATCCTTGGGTTTGGAATGCTGCAAAAGGTAATCGTTCCGAACCGGTTCTTATTCTCAATGCGCGGGTTGTGCCTCATATCGATATAATCGAACATTTTAAACGTCTTATTTCGGAAGGTCGTTCTGGAGTTGTTTCCAGTCCTCATGGAATGGCTTGTGCGCTTTTTTCCCGCGAAAACCCGCTCCCCAATGAACCTATCGGCGCATCACAATTGTTGGGAATTATCGAAGATAAAAAATTACCGCCCCTCGAAATCCCAATTCCAATGCTCGAATATACTCATGATATTATCCGTCACCAAATTCGTATCATGAACGATAACCTTAATGATCGCTTGCGAACCCGTGAATACAAAGAAATTGCCGATGGCGTTTTTTCTGCCGACGGACGACCACTCGGTCAATATTGTGTAATGGACAGCAGTGAAGGTCCAATTATTTTAGAATCCGATGTTAATATTGGTCCCTATTGCTTTTTCAAAGGTCCGGTTTACGTCGGGAAAAAAGTGAAAATCATCGAACATTCCGCAATGAAAGATGCTGTTTCGCTTGGAAGTATTACAAAAGTCGGCGGCGAAGTCGAAGCATCTATTATCGAACCCTATTCCAATAAACAACATCACGGTTTTCTAGGACACAGTTATTTGGGTAGTTGGGTCAATCTCGGCGCCGGAACCAGTAATAGCGACCTAAAAAATACTTACGGCGAAGTTGTTATGGAATACGCCAATAAAAAAGTTAAAACCGGAATGCAATTTGTCGGTTGTTTTATCGGCGATTATGCCAAAACCGCTATCAATACAAGTATTTTCACCGGAAAAACAATCGGTGCATGCAGTATGGTTTACGGATTCGTAACAACAAATGTTCCAAGTTTTGTCAATTATGCACGGACATTCGGACAAGTTACGGAAACCGCTGTCGAAACACTGGTTCAGACCCAAGCCCGAATGTTCGCACGGCGGAATGTCGAACAACGCCCCTGCGATGTACAATTACTCCGCGATATCTACGAAATGACAAAACATGAACGACAACTCGCCAATGAACCCTTGTCGCTCTAATCCATAATCTCTATAAACAATCCCCTAAAAATCCCATTGTATCTGTACCAATTATTTTTAATCACAAAAATCACAGAACACCCGGAAAATAAAAGTTTTGATAATATTTCAATGAAATTTTTTTGAGAATACCAAATAAACAAAATAAATAATTCATAATATATCAGCGGAATTGTTGTTTTGTGATCATGCTCACGATTTTTTTCCTACGCTCTGAAAGGGCAACATACTCAATTGTTTTAACAAAACTCTTAAGGGAACTTCTAAAAACCTAATGTAAAAATTTATTGTTAGAAGGAACGCGGTCGTCTCGACCGCATTTTTAGGAGTTTTTTGTAAAAAAAAGGGCAGGCGAGACGCCTGCGTTCCTCCTAATATTACTTTTTAGAAGTTACCTTAATTGATTAAACGTAAAATGATGAATGCAAGAAGTATATTATTGATTTTAATGTTAATTCATGTTCCGAAAATGGTTTTTTAATTTGATTTATCTTGTTCTGTTGGCGGTTTTTTCGCCGTTGCTGGTTTATCGTGCGCTGAAGCATGGAAAATACCGTTATGGATTCAAACAAAAATATTTTGGTCGTATTCCGCGTCGGCGTAATGTGTTGGCAAGAATTGGTGTTGTTGACTCGCCTGCTGCAAAAATTGTGTGGTTTCATGCGGTCAGTGTTGGGGAAGTTAATTTACTCCGCCCGATTTTGAAATTGATTCGGGAATCAAAACCCCATTGGCATTGTGTTGTATCAACTACTTCGCTTACCGGAATGGAACTTGCTCTGAAACTTTTCGGTGATGAGTTGACGGTATTTTATTGTCCTCTTGATTTTAGTTGGGCAGTGGACAAGGCAATACAACGGCTTCGACCGGATTTGTTGGTTCTTGCGGAACAGGAACTTTGGCCCAATCTGATTAGTATTGCCAAACAATATGGAACCAAAGTTGCAATTATCAATGGACGTTTTAGCGAAACCGGTTACAAAAGATATCTTTGGGTTCGGCGTTTTATTGCTCCGATGTTCCGGCAGATTGATATTATTGCGGCTCAGAGCGAAACTTATGCTGGTTGGTTTCACCGGCTTGGGGCGTCGGCGGATTCGATTCGGGTTATTGGTTCCATGAAATTCGACGGAGCCAAATCAGACCGTAACAACCCCGAAACTCAATACCTCAAATCGCTTGCCGGAATTTCAGACGACGATATTGTTTTTCTTGCCGGAAGCACTCAAGCACCGGAAGAAGCGTTTGCTGTTGAATGTTATGAAAATCTGAAAAACGATTTTCCGCGTCTTCGTTTGATTCTTGTTCCGCGTCATCCAGAGCGGTTTGAAGAAGTTGCCGCTTTGCTGGAAGCCAAAGCTGTTTTGTGGCAACGGCGTTCGAAACTTTATGAGGTTCAGGAGGACAACGACACGGATTTTTTGTCTTCTTCCTCCGATTCCAATTCCGGTATTCTGGAAGGCGAGAGTTCGCGCAAAGCGGTTAAACCGCGTATTTTGTTGGTTGATACGATTGGCGAACTTGGCAGTTGGTGGGGAACGGCTTCTATTGCGTTTGTCGGCGGCAGCATGGGACAACGCGGCGGACAAAATATGATTGAACCGGCGGCTTACGGTGCGGCGGTTTGTTTCGGTCCCAACACAAAAAACTTTCGCGATATTGTTGATTTAATACTTCGCGATAATGCAGCTCAAGTTGTTCACGATCAACACGAAATGGAACAATTTGTCCGCCGTTGCCTCGAAGAACCCGAAGTTGCCGAACAACTCAGTATGCGTGCGAAGAAACTAGTTGACCGGCAACTCGGCGCAACAAAACGAACATTAGAAATGCTTGAAACATTATTTTTAGCAGATGACGGATACAAAAAATAAGGCAGGAGATCTTTGGTTAAAAGATCGCCTATCCTTTTTGGGTTTGACGTAAGTCTAGATACTATAAAGACTTACGGAAACATATAAGTTGCTGTTCACTGCCCCGTTCACTCCTCAAAACGGCGTTGTTCACCGGGGACAGGAATTGATGTAAACTATTGATTATAAATAGGTTATGAATTAACCTTGACGTAAAACACTATAAATGTTTACTTTAAAGCATGCGTAAAATCGTCCAATATTTGGCATACCAGATGTGTTGGTAATCGAAAATTTGATTATTCATTGGATGAATTCTCTTGCGATTGATTTGAGTTTTTTTGTAACCATTCTCTTGCTTCATTTTGTACTAAAGCATAACCTTTATGATTTAAACCTACAATATCAGGAGAAAAATTAAATTTAGACAATAATTCCATGAGTGTCTCTACTTGATCACCGAATGTTGGATCGACGAACATGGGATTGATAAGTTCTGTCATAGAAAAGGAATAATAGAGTTGACCATTTTCTGGTCTTGTATTGAAATTTCCGACTAAATGTGCAGTCAATGTATAAATTTTGTTCCTTATGTCGTTGTCTTGAGATTTTAATCCTTCAATAAGTATTGGAGCCAGCCAGTTCCAATCAGATACATCACCTCCTCCAGGAATTATGCTTTCATTACTACGGCGATAGCGTATCAATGCCTCTTTAAGTGAACATTGTGGTTGATTTGTCGATGCAAAGCAAGTCTGAATAATATCTTTAGGAGTAGCAAGAGTTTGATGTGCTATTTCAACAAATTGACGTGTAATCTTATCAATTTCTTCAACCGTTATGATGGAACTGCCATTTTCATAATAAATGCAGGCAAACATCAAGTAAATATCCGCTGCAAATTTAATATTACAAGGAAGTATCTTTTGGAATATTTTATCGAACCATTCGACGAAATTCTCGATATGTTGCATGCTATTTGACTTCCATATTCTGTTCAGTATTCGGCAACCTTCATCAAATTCCGTATTTAATTGAAGTTTGGCAAAAAAGACCTCTTGTGTTAAATTGAGAATTCGACTATTGTCCTGTAAAGCATGAAACCAGTGTTCATAGTAATTGTCTTCTGGACGTTGACATTCGCTTAGCAAGTCAACTAACTCTTGAGTATTTTCGTTATTATTCCAATCTTGGATAGCATGTAGAATTCGTTGATCGCTTATTTCTTGAGGAGGACGAACTTCATTGAGTATTCGATTAAAATAATCTACAGGAGCTGAATTAGCAACTCGCCGAGCATGTTCTCTCCTGTCAGATCGCACTTCATTGTAATTCAACAAATGACTTATTCCAGGGAAAAGAAAATCCAACCAGTAAATGGTTGCATCTCGGCTTAAATGATTTTTCGGATTGGATAATAGTTCCTTTATTTTTGTAATCAATTTCTGATTTACATCAGTTTTGGGATTTTCACTGGCACGGCGAAGTTCGACAATATTATTCTGTATAAAACCAAACAGTTCATTTGCTGCATATTTTAATATCGTCAACAATAATAATTCAACGTAATCACATTCCCCATGAATATTTTGCCAAGCGAAATCAAGATGTCTGATAATATGTTTCAAGGTTCGTGGAGTAACACGTTCCATTAATAGACGAAAAGCCTCGTTATGTGAAAGCCGACCTCGTTCTCTATCGTCCATGTCCAAAAGAAAATTACCTTCAATAAAATAATCTACATTATTATCATGATAATTTTCGTAACCTAATGACGATGGCAGGAAATTATCATCAAGTTTTATATCATCGGGAAATTGAGAATTATGATGTGATATTATTGTTTTAAATAAAATTCTTATTGTGCTAATATCGATGTTTGGTACAGTTATAATGTAATCGCAAAGTTTTTCAAATTCAATACGTAAATCTTCTTTATAAGGTAAACCTGCCAAAATTAAAGACAGATTATTTTTGACATTTTTAAACTGTTGTAAAGCGGCAAAAATATCTTCTACCGAAAAATGTTTTGGCTCATTTCGATCAATGTCTTCAATAACCAAAATGAGAGGACGTTTTTCTTGTTGAAGTATTTTTATCAAATTGTTTAGAATTGTTTCCGGCGTATTTTCAAATTCATTAATAAAAACTTTTAGTAACCTTTCCCACCAAGAACTCTCACCGGTAATAACGCGAATATATTTAGTAGGAAGTCCTTGAATAGAATCGGTATTGATACCTGTTTCTGCAATTGTTGTAATAATTTGATCAAGAATAAACTGTAACGCCGCGGTAGAAGTAGAAAATCCCCAGCAACTAACACAACAGAAAATATAACAGTTCGATGAATTCTCATTGAGTTGTTCCTTAACAAGATTTATTAAACTTGTTTTTCCAGAACCAAATTTACCCATCAAACCAATTGAACAGTTTTGTATAAAATCGTTCTGATTTGATTCTCCATTTTTAATAATATCGGCAATTCTTGTTGCAGTAATTGCCATATCAAAATAGTCATGAAATGGTTTATCAATAGGTTCCTCTTTTTTTGCCAATTCTAAGATTTGTTCAGGAGACCATTTGGGAAGGGGAATACCTATATCTGTTGTATCTGTATCAATTACTGGTTCGGCTTTTTTGATTTGTCGCTGTAAACAATAGCAACAGTACAGAATGACGCCAAAACTTGCCATACTCATTATAAAACATAATATTCGGGTACAACAACTTGGAGTTATTATTGTTGTAATAGAATCAATGCTCCAAAAAAGTACGATGCCAGCGAGTACGGACATTTTTCCCCAACAATTAGCAAAATAATAATATTGATAACCATTACAGATCCATTGATAACACCGATAAAACAAAGTAACTCCAATGGTAAGTACAATTGCTAAAGAAATATAATCTTGCTTTGGCAGAGCTGACCATGAATTTGGGAGAGAAGGTATCTGAAAAGGAAACAATATCGATATCCATGCCACTATAATATAGGCAACAATAACAGACCATATTATTGAAAGAAAATGTCGAAATAGTTTATAAATATTCATTATTATAATTGAACGTTGAAAGGAATCTTTGTAGATTGATATGAACTTCATAAATTTTAGAATAATAAATGTTTCAAATTAACAATGATATCGTATTTTTGATAAAGGGTTATCGTGTTAGAAAACGGGTAATCCGAGTTCCTTTCTAACACGATTGGCGTCTTCCTGTGTAATATAAAAAATGAATATCGTAACTCCAACAACATGAACCGGTTTGAATTTTTGAAAGTATTCATAATTTTTATCGTAACTGTAAAGTGAATTGTTACTCAATGCGTACCAACCGGGTAAAGGTCCGACTTCCATTAAATCTGTTTTGTTTGCTCCCATTTCAGAATTGCGGTCAAGCGGAGGTTTGGGGCTATCTACTCCAATTGCCGACGGCTCAAAACCGCCGTGATATGCCAAACCATCAAGTTTTATCTCTGGATGTGAATCAAGCCATTCTTTAAGGTACGTTAAATCTTGTCCCCAATCAATAGCACTGTGAAGCAGATGTTGGTGTCCGTTTTTTATGCCGCCGGATAATTCATTAAAATACGCTAGCGAATGAGGATAATTCGACAAACTACTGATTGTTGATAAAAAGATTAAAAAAGCAACAACAATTTTCCATATCATTTTTTGTTCCATAAACAAAGTCATTCGTCCAATGAAAATAAAGATAAATCCCATCATTGGAACAATATAACGGAAATGAGTGTTAAACGCAACTTGTGAACTGACAATAAACAGAACAGATAATGCCGGTAATATTAAAATGATTTCATCAAGAGACAAACGGTTTTTTTTCCAACAAAATATTGATACAATTGAAAGTAACAATAAAATTTGTGTTCCGTGTGTTTCCTTAACCAATAATCCGTAAACGTAATAGTACCACCAACCGCGGTCACGCCATTGTCCGGCTAAATACGACATTTGCCCGAAATGTTCAAAATCGCTGATTTGTGTATCAAGACCAATTAAAAATTGACGCGGTAACGGAATAGGTAATGACGCTAAGTGAGGATTTTTATTATCGATTATTGAACATTTTTTACTGACAAACGAGTAACTGCCGTATTCTTCAAAAGAACCATCGAAACCATAAAACGCATTGATAATCCATAAAACAATAAAAAACATCAGGAAAATTTTAGTTCCAATAATTACAATGGTAAGGCGTTTTATAATCAATTCACCACGCCAAAATTTTATTCCGAACCATAAAATCGCTATGATCGGATAAAGTCCGAAAAGAAACAGCCATGTTGTTTTTGCAAGAACCGCAAGAGCAAATATAAAACCGGCAATGATACAATTTGTCCAAGATGGTGATTTGAGCCAACGCCAAAAATAGTAACAGGCAACCAGACCGAATGACGCCGCAGCAACATCATTCGTAATCAATTCGCCGTTACCGAGAATGAGCGGATCGAAACACCAAAGTGTTACGGCAATCAAACCGGAAATATCAGAACGATAAAGTTCACGAGACCAGAAAAAACAGTAGAGACCGCCAATCAAACTAAACGGAATACATGCCCAACGCGCTATTGTCATCAACCAAAAAGAACGTTTTCCGTTGATTTCGATAAACTGACTGCCAATAGAATATTCCGGTCGTGTTCGGGGACCATCGACAAATCTTGTCCAGTTTGTTTCACAACCGGTAAGCATTACGGGAATTGCGGCAACCATTCGGACAAGCGGCGGATTCACACGGTAAAGTTCATAACGTCCGAGTTCCCAATGACTCACGCCAGCGGCAAGAAGCGGTCCCTCCAATGCGGTTGGAGAATGTCGGGTGGCGGCATAACCAAGCAATAAAGAATGAACGAAAAGTAAAATGATTACAAAAAACCATGTGCCGCAAAATTTTCGTACAGAACCACTTGATTTTTTCATTCTTAAAATTATTTACATGATTGGGACACAATCTCATTCTGTGCAGATTTCCGATTACCCGAAAAAGTCAAGTTTTAGGTTTCATTTAAGCAAAAGTTTAAAGTGTCGACTATTCCGATTGGTTTCGAATTTCTCCATTAATTGGAACAACATATTTCCGATTTCCATACGTAGTCAAAAAAACTTTACCTTCAAATACCCCCTGCAAAACAGTAGCGTCTATTTGAATTTTTAATGAAAGCCTTCCATCAATCAAATCTTTTTTATCCTCGATCGTTTTTTCAACAGTAATTCCATTTGGAACTTCTTCAATATCTACGTCACAAATAGCGGAAATAATATCACTATCTCCATAAATTTGTATTATTTTTGTTTCTTTAGGATAAAGAACTCCAAAACTAATTCTAGTAGTTTTTAATACTGGAGATGTGTTAGGTTCTTCATCCCGATAATAAAAAAACGGAATAACAATTGGAGCAATACTATTACTCGAACTTATAATTTTTAGTGGTTTAGAAATAAAATCTTCATCACCGACAAACACATCAAGATTAAATGTAATTACTGTTGTTCCATCGTTATTCTTTTTTCGTGATAATTCGCTAATAGAAAATATTTTTTCTGAATGATCAAGCATAAAAATAGCATCGGGATGATTTGTAGTATATAGATTAAATCTTACAGATAATTTATCTTGACCTTTGGAGGCGGTAGTACGGAGAGATTGTTCATCAAACCATACATCGGCTACGATTTCACCAAGTATGTCAACGAATAAATTAGGCTGGTTTTGTGATTCAATACAGAGTTGATTAAAAAAATTACCCTTCCGACCAAGAATATCGACCTTAACTTGGCATATGACACTTTTATGAGGGAGAATTGGTTCCGTGGGAACATTAACAACTGTACAACCACATCCCGAATGAATATTTAAAATATTTAATGGTTCCGTACTGTTATTTGCAATACGAAAGGAAAGTTTGACTGGAGAATCACCGTGTCTCGCTTTACCAAAATCAAGAGTGGTAGGGGATATGGAAATCGTTTTTGTTGATAAATCAGAATCCTTACATCCAACTATCAAAAATAATGTAACAATAGACAATAAAAATATTTTGTGAAAATTTATCATTAATTTCACCTGTGTTATCCCCACAACTATTACTAAGTTTTATAATTATATTGATAAATAATAGATATTATTCGTGTTTTTTGTACTTTCCAAAAATATTAAACCTATAATTCTCGTGTTTTTCACCATTTTAGTCCTTTTTTTAGTGTACAAAAATTGTTTTTTTATTCGAATATAACAAAAGTCCCGAAAGTACGGATATTTTTTGAAAAGTGCAATATTTTCTATAAAGTATAATTAAAGAATTTAGTACCACATTTTAGCGTAAAATGAAATTTACCTAAACTTAAAATCAATCCTCTGAGATGTTAATAAATTCTGTTCTGTCTTTGACTATTTTTTTGAGATTCGTTTCTTCCACATTTTATAAATGCTGAAACAAATTAAAAGCAATCCGATTACTATTGACGCTACACGAAAAAATAACACATATGAGTTTGGTCGATTCTCAGTAATCATATTGAAACCGATTTTACTAAGCCAGTCCAATTTGTCAAGATCAAGACCACCAGAAGCCAATGAAAGTGTTCCACTCGACTCGGCTTTATACTGGATAAGTTCGCCACGTTTATCATTAATAATAATTCCCTCTGGAACATCTAATGAAAATTCTTCATCTGAAAATTTATTATTTAAAATGAATGTATCTCGATTAACCAAATATTCGTTGCGTTTTTGTTCTTTACTGGTTTTAGAATCATAATTACAATAAATATAGTGTTCAGGGAACCAAAGTCCTGTTTTTTGATCCAAAAAATAATTTTTAGATATATACTCTTCAACCAAATTCCCTGTATTATTATCATAAATTTGGACAAGGGGACAAATATAACCACGGGCAGGGTCAATCCAATAACGTTGTAAGAGTTTTCCCTTGACTTTAACTTCAACGACTTTGGCAAAAGCATTATTATCATAAGCTTCTTCATTCATCAAGATAAAAGCCTCCGGATTAGTTTTAATGACCGTTTGTTTAAATTGTTCGATAGTGGATGCGGAAAAAATAAACTTATCATGGTCACTTGAATCTAAAAGACTAATAACAGAAAAAAAAGCATACTGACCCTGTATTCGTCCCCACCGAAAAACATCATATTCAGCAAACGGTGTTTGATTTTCAACAGAGAGTGAATTTTGCTCAAATCCCCAAGGAACAGAATCTTTCAAATTTGCATTTGAATACCTTTGTAATCCTCTGAAAACAAATTGAAACTCACCTTTCTCATTTATCTGTGAAATGATTAAACGGCAATAACTCTCGGTTGCACTTTTTCGCTTAAATAAAACATTGACATTAAAATTACGTCCGTTTTTTGCCATTTCTTTCCTCTTCTCCTGTGAAAGTCGAATAGAATCATCACGGGCTTGAACATCATTTCCAAATGATACAAGCATTTTATCCAATTCTTGCTTTGAATAATTCCTTGGCATCATATAGGTAGCATCCCTTTGTTTCTCAATAAAATCAATATGACCGGATGAAATTTGATTTGCATTCGCTCCCCACAATTGACAAGCTTTTATAAAAATATCCAAACCAACTTCTTGGTCTTGATTTGAGTAACCACATTCGACGGTTACAAACCAAATCAAAATTGATAGAACAAAATAGAGTTTAACAGAAAATTTAGTAGTATAGGACATGAACAATCAATCCAAATGAAAAATAATGTTAGAAAAATGTACACTAGAGAAGTTGTTCATATTATGGGATTGAGAAAAATATCTCAACTCAACATAATTAGACATTTGCTCTAACTGGACTGTAAAATTGTGTATTGTCTTATATTAATTAACAACTGGAGTTTTGCAAAGTTGTGTTTCACTCTGTAAATAACTCAAACTGTAAAATAAAAACATTGAATTTTCGCCCAAAAAAAGCAAATTGGACATAAAAATGGGATTTTTTCTTGTTTTTTATGAGCAAACCTCATCGAAAATTCGACAAAAAATCGTATTTGGAAGATGTTTTCGCAGCGAATTTTGTAAAATTAACGGAATTCCTTTTATAGTTTAAGTTATAAAATATCGAAAAATCATCACTGAAGAGGATTACCACTCCCACACCATTGTTTCCAAGTGTGATTAATACCTGTTGGTGATTTTGAGCAGGTGGTATAACAACATTTTGATGGTACAAAAAAAGCCGTACCAACGCACGCTACAGCACTACAGAGACCAGCACCAATTGTAATACTTTGTCCAACCGTCGCACCTGTAGCAGCAACGACCGCTAGAGCGCAAGCTAAACACGCACCTACGACACCATAGCATGCTGCCATTGGGGCGGTTGATCCTGTAGTCGAAACTCCAGTATACTCAACGTATTCAAGGGTTGTCTGTGTACAAGTACAAGGACGGAGTATTTCCTCCGCAACGCTAAAATGACAACTGTTTGATCGTCTTTGAGTAATTGGCAAAGTTCTTTTGGTGAAAGTTTCGCAATCTGACAATCAATGCCGTGATAAGATTTTAAAGCATTTTTGA
>JAITIZ010000226.1 GCA_031279215.1 Planctomycetaceae bacterium | reverse complement strand
TAATAACAAGTTACGTCTGGGGTTTGCGTTATATTGATGATCTTGTGTTACGGGAAAAAGGTAGCGAAAGATTATACCCACTCGCTGATCCGAACTGGAATGTTGTTGCAATTTGTAATATTTCAGGTAATATTCAAGAACGTTACACGTATGACGCCTTCGGTAAACGAAACGTTTTCAATGAGAATTTTACCGCAAAAGCAGGAACAACTTTTGATTGGAATAGAGCCTTTACCGGACAAGTATTAGATATTGAAACGGGAATAATGTTATATCGGAGTAGATATTATCATATCCAATTAGGGCGGTTTGTAAGTAGAGACCCAATTGAATATGAGGCAAGCGATAACAGTTTGTATCGATATGTTAGAAATAGAATAATGTCTTTTATAGATCCGACTGGTTTGCTACAAGTATGTTGTCGACCTATGCAAACAGGTAATATCTTGGATAAATTTATCGACCATTGTCAACTTAGAAACAAATGTGTGGATGGTGAAACATCATCAGATGTTCAAGTAGATGGTTCTTCTAGCCGACAACTTGCCTCATGTCCTCCTAAAAAATGCAGTGAAGCAACGGTAGAAGATATTGAAAAATGTTTGAGAGATAACAAACATTCAGATACACCTTACAATAGTAAGCCGGATGTCGGTAATAATTGTCAAGTTGGAGCAGCTATTAGGTTAGGAAAATGTTGCCTTATATCAGATTGGAAACCGGGATTTGTTGCAGGCGAGAGCCCCGGAAAGGGAAAATGTTTTCAATATGCCTGGAGATTAGGTATGAATGGTGACCAATATACCACTGTAAGGACTTGTGTGAAATGGGAATATGAATGGCAAACACGTAAATTACCCAAACAACCCGATTCACGAACCCCTGTCCTTCCACCAATAGACGACAGTAGTCACGCTGGCTGGTCTGAGCTTCCTCCACCAGGTATAAAATATCCGGTATGCGACAATTTTATCCCAACTGGAACCAGATAAACTGTAGCCAGATAAAACCCAAAGTGGCTGTCACAATAAATTCTCGAAATTGACGTTGTAGAAAATTGTAAATTATGTTAAGGGGGGAATAAAAATGAAAAATAAAAAAATCGTTTTTGTTATTAGTATTGTACTCTTATTCGTAATCGTAACAGTAGTGTCAATACATTATTGCATTTTGGTGAGAGGATTTACTAACTTAACGAATTGGCAAATGGGGTGTGCTATTATGGATTCAATAACATCTTATTTCAAATTAAATCAAAAATTTCCAGAATCTTGGGGAGAAATAAAAAAATCGTACACTGTAAATAGAATCTATAGCGGATACGGATTTGAAGTAAACAGTCTCGATGAAAAGATAGATGTCAATTTTCAATTTCTAAAGGAAATTAATTATCAAAGAACATTTAGTAATCAACCAATTATCAAAATTGAATGGATTTTGCGACTCAAATCCGATAGTAACAGCACTCTTTTGAATAAACAGAATGATAGATTTTTCAAGTTTGTAAGAGAGTATTCCTGTCTGGAAGATTTGGATGCTGTTCCATAACGATAGCGATCAAGGGGTGCGCTTGTCCAGTAAATTAGAAATGTCTTAAAATTAACGACACAATAATAGAATTGGGGATATTTTTTAGAAAATGTTGCAATAAATAAGAGAATTATCGCTTCGGTAACGATTAAAAAGCGACAAAATTGTTCAAAAATTGAGTTTTGCGCATACAATGACCGCAGATTAATTTTGATAACCATGAGAAGTAAATTAGATTTATTTAGTACAAACGAAAAAACAAACCCACTTGTTCATCTTCACAGTTACGATTATAATGAAAATCGTACAAAACGTTATGATTCTGTTCATGCTGCAAACTCTGAACTTTATACTTACGACAACCTTGGTCAAATTAAAACCCTTAATCGTGGTGTTTTAAATAATGACCATACATCAGTTACAACCGTAAATCACAGCGAATCGTGGGATTTCGACAAGACCGGTAACTGGTCGCAATATACCAACAACAGTAACACAGAAAATAGAAATCATAATGCCGCAAACGAATTACAAGGGATTGCAACACACGATGCTAATGGTAATATGGTTTTAATGCCCGGCTTGAAGGGAAAATATGACGCATGGAATCGGCTGGTTGAAGTTCGGGATACTTCGGATAATTTGATAGCAAGTTACGAATACAACGGCTTAAACCAACGAATCAAAAAAACTATCGATTCAACCGTTACGAAATCATTCTTTAATGAAAATTGGCAAGAAGTTGAATCACAAACTAATTCACAAGTTACGAGTTATGTTTGGGGTTTGCGTTATATTGATGATTTAATATTACGTGAAAAAGGTGAAGAAAGATTATATTCTCTTGCCGATCCCAATTGGAATATAGTAGCGATTTGCGATGTTAATGGTGATATCCAAGAACGTTACATTTACGACACTTTCGGAAGACGAAATATTTTTGATGAAGATTTTACTGAAAAAATTGATACGGAATTTAATTGGAACCGATCTTTTACCGGACAAATACTCGATATTGAAACGGGATTGATATTGTATCGGAATAGATACTATCATACCGGATTGGGAAGATTTGTCATAAGGGATCCGATTGGATATAATGCAGAAGATGTGAATATTTATCGTTATATTATAAATAATACATTGTTAAATGTTGATCCTATGGGTAATTCTCCTGTGGCAATAGCTTGTGCTGGTGCGTGTGGTGCTTCGATTGTTTGTGTTGCTCCTGGAGCGATTGCTTGTGCTGCCAATACATCATCTTTTGGTGAATTTACAACATGTATGGATATTTACAGGAATGAGTTACCAGCGTGGGAAAGATGGACGTGTGGAGCAGTGTCTGGAGGATGTTTATATTGTCTATTTCGTCAGGTTATTAAAATAGTAAATAAAAATAAATGCAAAATATTAAGCCTTGCCAAAACAGGGGCATGCACAGCAGCTGCTGGTGCTGGTAGTTGTACGTCAGGGCGCAGTGGACGATGTAAATGCGGTTATTCTTCAGAAGGTTTTAACACAATTGGTGGTTTGTGGGCAGCTTGTTCAAGTGCACGAGCAGCATATACTTATACATGTTTTAAACCTGGTACTTCAGGATGGGATGGACATATTAAGCAGATTAAAGATACGGCAAGAGCAGCCGAAAAATGTTTTTCTTGTGCTATCGAAGCAAAATGATATAAAAAGAGCAATAAATAAATTGGCGGATCAAAGTAACATAATTTGATAATCTTTAAACAAAAATAATTTTATTTTTGAGGATTATGCAAAATTTATTAGAAAACATAAAATTTGATACAATATTTTTTTGATCACATGGAAAAACATCATCAATATACAAAAGGAAATAATTATAACAGTGATAGTGATGCTCTTAATTGTGAATGGCGTCAAAGAGCTGAAATAATTGGTCATGCGATTCTTCATGTTTTTCCAATAACACTGATTGATCAAAAATTACTGAAACAAATTATTAAAAATTTGGCATCACAAAAAAGTTTTTTTTCAAGATTATTTTCATGTTGTGGAGAATGGTACGATGATGAGTTATTAGATTTTGTAGAGTTATTGAAAGAATATGATTGGTCACAAATCAACTGGAATGAAAATCGTCAGGTCATTCCGCTTTTTACAGAACCTATTTTGGCCTATTGCTTTCCTGGGATACTGATGGAAATAGTTACTGAATCTTTTGACGATATTGATATTACAGCGGAAACATTAATCAGTTCTTTTCTCTTTCCCGCAATTGTTCAATCAGACAAAAGTAAATTAGATATGACCCGTTTTACTGCTGAACAAAAACAAGTGATCGTTGAATTTCTACTTTTACTTCGAGACTTATTATTTGTGGATGATCTGAAAATACAGAGTATGATTAATGATATACTGCTACGTCTGTCCGAAAGATTTGAAATGGCTTAAAATTATCGGTATGATAATAGAATTAGGGAGGTTTTTTAGGAAATTCTACAATAAATGAAGTAAATTATCGATTCAGAAATATTCAAAAAACGATAAAATTACTCAGAAATTGTGTTTTGTGCATACCATGACCGCAGATTGATACTTGATAATCATGAGAAATAAATTAGATTTATTTAGTACAAACGAAAACGAAAAAACAAGCCTGCTTGTTCATATTATTCATAGTTACGATTATAATGGAAACCGTACCAAACGTTACGATTCTGTTCATGCCGCCAATTCGGAACTTTACACTTATGACAATTTAGGACAAATTAAAACCCTGAATCGCGGAATTTTGAATAATGACCAAACCACAATCACGACCGTTAATCATTCTGAGTCATGGAATTTTGACAAAACTGGTAACTGGTCGCAATACAC
>JAITIZ010000196.1 GCA_031279215.1 Planctomycetaceae bacterium | reverse complement strand
CGCCCTAAAATACGGCTTTTTGTCGAATTTTCGATGATATTTGCTCATAAAAAACGAGTAAAAAAATAAAGAAAAATTTCCCATTTTTATGTCCAATTTACCCTTATTTTGTCGTATTTTGGTGAAAATTCAATGTTTTTGTTTTACAGTTTGAGAACACATTATCCGTACCAAACAAATCAATAACCTCAAACGATTTTATCTGTAACTTATTCATATTGAAAATTTTGTGAACGATTATGGAATAAAAACACTGAAAATTGAAGAGAGGAACAACTCAAATCATAATGATCTCTTTATTTTTTTTACCGCAGAGATCATTTTTTAGATAACCGCGATTAAAATTTTCGTAATATTTATTTTAAAAATTCTTTTCTCTCAATTTCCGTGTATTTGTTATATTACGTGTTTAAAATAAAATTCTACCGAATCATTACAAAAAACATACTTTTACAATTGAAGTTCTTATTTTAACTGATTCAGTAACCGTGTCAATAAAAGTTAGCGGAAAATAAATTAACGGTTTTGACATCGTTGACATTGTTGTTCGTTCCATGTGTTGACAAGCCAATCGTTTCAACCGCAATTTTTTTTTGATTCCGACAAAACAGGCAGATAAATAATTGTTCCGTCGATCAAGATCATTTCGTTACAAATCAGTCCCTGATTTTCCAAATTCGATGGAAAACGACCAAAAAACGGGTAATTTTTTATGGATTCACCCCAATTTTTAGCTGCTCCGCCGCGTTGGAATCGGACAATTCGATTGATCTCAATACGAATAGTTTCCGAATAATTTTTGTATCGGCGTGTTAATTCAAAATAATCGTCCGAAAATTGTGTTGTCCATGATGTAAATTTTTGACGGTATTGATCGTACATATCTGAACATATCACAAAAAATATCAAAGAATAAGGCAAACTAAGTAACAATAGTAATAGGAATCGCGGAAAGTTATCAGAAATCGGTGATTCATCCGTCGGATGAGTCAGAAGCCGGTGATTGATTTCACCAACTACCCAAGGAATTTCAGATTTTGTAATTATTTATTCCGTAGAATTTTTATTTGTAATATATCAGTGGAATTTTTATTTTGTGATCACTCTCACGGGGTAAACCTCGTCGTTAACGGCGGGGCTTGTCCCGCTGCGATCTTTTTCCTACGCCCCGAGAGGGCAACCAGCATTAGCGTGGGGCGTTGTCCTACGCTATTGCTGATTGCCCCTACGGGGCGAATTTTTGCTCAATTTTTTGACTCGAAAACGAAAATTTCACTGATGGGAATTTCTAAAAACCTAATGTAAAAATTTATTGTTAGAAGGAACGCGGGTCGTCTCGACCGCATTTTTAGGCGTTTTTTGTAAAAAAACAGGGCAGGCGAGACGCCTGCGTTCCTCCTAATATTCGTTTTTAGAAGTTACTTGATAGATTACAAAAATACTAATTCCCGCAAGGTAATTTTTCTCCGAAAAATGATCTAAACCTTCGGTTTTACTATCTGTTGTGTTAAAATAGGTAAAATTATGATAGGAATCTGAATTTTAAACAATTTTTTCATAATTTTAGGAATTAGTGGTGTTGGAATTGTCTGGCGTCCCTTTTTTTTTTCTGATAAATTGATAAAATAATATTCACTTATCCGCAATTGATTGATTTTAGATGATTTTAGATCAAGAAGTTGTGAATAAGAATCAAGTTAAGAAGTAGAACGGGAGTCCATAGAATTTATTTCTTGGTAAGAATTTCTAAGTTCTTTTTTCTGAGCTGGTTAAAATCCCAAGTTCTCTGATTTTTCTGGAGAACAGAGTGTTGAATTGTTTGTTGTATTTGGTACCAATTTTATTACTAATATGGGAGTTTTAGTATGCAAGTAAGAATTTCCACAAGACACGGTGAACTAAGTGAAGCAACAAGGAAAAAAATTACTGAAAGAGTAGAAAAACTCCAACGTTTTTTCGAACGGCTAATGTCTATTGATATAACTGTTGATCTCGAAAAAGCAGATGAACCTAAAATTGAAGCGGTTGTTACCCCAGAACATAAACACGATTTTGTTGCTAATCACCAATCGAAAGATATGTTTGCTTCTGTTGATCAGGTTGTCGCCAAGTTGGAACAACAAATCAAAAAATATAAAGAAAAAATTCAGGATCATAACAAAAAAACATAATTAGTAAATTGTTTAAGTAAATCACGTTTTGTTTGTTTTTTGAATACCCCCAAAAAGACTTTCGAATACCTAATTTAATATTAAATATTGTTTCCTAATTTTGTTTTTTTACTAATTATTGTTCCTTATTTACTATTTAACTAAACCATCAATTAAAAACTAACCTTAAGGAGTTGGTGAATGAAATTTGCCGATTTTATTTTGCCGGGAGCCGTTAGTGCGGAAATTAAAGCCGCCGATAAACAAGGAGTGATTCGTGAAATGGTTCAATCACTTCTCGATGCCAATGGTATTAAAAAGGAAGAATACGAAAGTATTGTTAAAGCAATCACCAAACGCGAAGAACTTGGTTCCACTGGAATCGGTCGCGGGATCGCCGTTCCTCATACCAAACATCCCAGTGTCGAACGACTTGTTGGTTGTGTTGCCGTCAGTTCTGAAGGAATTGATTTTGACAGTTTGGATTGTGAAAAAGTTTATCTTTTTTTCCTATTAGTTTCGCCGCCAGATTGCCCGGGAGATCATCTTCGTGCTTTGGAACACATCACGCGACAACTAAAAGATGATACATTTTGTCGTTTCTTAAAACAATCAAAAACAAAAGACGACATTTTGTCCCTATTGGAAGAAGCTGATAATAATATGTTCGGTAAATAATTTAGCGAACAAGGTCTCAACATAAACAATATTGATAAACTCAAAATATCGGTCATGACAAAGTATTTTTATTGGGTCAAATGTCCGTAAATTTTCGGTTTAATTGTTTTTGTTTCGTAAATAAAGTAATTTGCTGATGTTTTTATGGACATGGCGGTTTACTGTTGTTGATGCTTGTTGTTTGAGGCAGGCAATGTTGATACAGACACTAACAATCGTCCGGTTGTTAGCGTGTGGGAACTGAAGATGTCATTCGTTTCCAAGAGTGCCGGTGTAAAAAAATTCCTATTTACCCAACCCTAAAAAATATTATTTTTTAATAATTTCCTGTAGTTTTCTCATTTCGCTTTTCCATGACCCGTGAACAGAAATTGATAAAAGAATTACTGATTTCCAACCGTTGCGGAGTGCATTTGCGGGTGGGGAGTATGTTGGCACAAAAGGCGAAGGAATTTACTTCGGAGATTCGTATTCGTAAGGGAAGTTATGTTGCGGATTGCCGAAGTGTTCTTGATCTTCTGTCGTTGGGTGCTTTTCAGGGGGATGCGGTTGTTTTGGAAGTGGTTGGTATTGATGCGGAGGCTGCCTTAAATGCGATCACTTCGCTCTTCAACGCTCGGTTTTTTGAAGACGAGGTAGATCAGGCATGAAAATTTTTCAAGGTATTCCGGTTTTTCCGGGTGTAGTTACCGGTAAAGCGTTTGTTCAGGAGGCGGAAGGGTTTCGGATCCCGGAACAATTTGTGGATGCCGGAGCACTCGAAACGGAAATCCGGCGGTTTCGGATTGCGGTTGATCTTGCCAAAGACGAAATCGTTATCAACCGTGAAGCAACACGTAATGCATTAGGACAAACATTTGCCGATATTTTCGAAGCACAAATTCAACTCCTTCTTGACCCGCGTATTCTCAACAATACCGAAGAACTAATCCGAACACAACATTTTTCCGCCGAACACGCTGTTACAGTGGTTATGGGGAAACATACCAACACTCTTCGCCAGATCGAAAATGTTTTTATTTCCGAAAAAATCAATGATCTTCGCGATATTGAAAAACGGCTTCTTCGGCATCTTCTTGGCGAGAAGAAAGAAACAATGGGAATGCTGCGTTCTCCGGTGATTCTGCTGGCAACCAACCTAACTCCAAGTGAAACTGCTTCTCTTGATAAACAGTTTATTCAGGCAATCGTAACAGAATTGGGGGGACAAGGCGGACATACTGCCATTTTAGCCGCAGCACTGGAAATCCCTTGTATTGTTGGGGTTCGTCAATTTTTGGGAGAGGTTGACGGCGGTGATACACTTATTGTCGATGGCAACAGTGGGAGTGTTATTGTTCGTCCTGATGAAGAGGTACTCGAAAGATATCGTCGGATTATGGTTGCCGACACAACACGGATTGAATCTTTAGACTCTTTTCGTGATGTCGAAGCCGCAACTCGTGACGGAACACGGATTTCTATTTGTGCCAATATTGAATTTCCTTTTGAAGCGGAAAACGCTGTCCAACGCGGAGCCGAAGGAATCGGACTTTTTCGTACTGAATTTCTTTATCTCACACGGAAAGAAGACCCAACAGAAGAAGAACATTTTACCGCTTATAAACATGTTGTTGATCAAATGGCAGGAAAACCGGTAATTATTCGTACTTTTGATTTTGGTGACGATAAAACATTGGATCGGTACAGTACCATAGTGGAACACAATCCGGCATTGGGATTACGCGGGATTCGTCTTGCGTTGAAAAATTGGAGGTTATTCCGTTGCCAACTTCGGGCAATTCTTCGGGCAAGTGCATTGGGGGATGTGCGAATCATGTTCCCGTTGGTGTCAACAGTCAAAGAATTTCGCCAAGCCAAACGCACGGCGTTACGAGATGCCATGGAGGAACTGCGTGAGGAAAAAATTGCTTTTAATGAGGAAATTCCGGTTGGTATGATGGTTGAGGTTCCTTCGGCGGTGGTCATGCTGGATAAATTTGCCGAAGATGCCAATTTCTTTAGTATTGGTACAAACGATCTCACGCAATATACAATGGCAGTAGATCGCGGTAACAGTAGTGTCAATCATCTTTTTCAAGCGGATGATCCGGCGATATTGCGATTGATTCGCCGAACAGTTGTTGTGGCGAATCGTTATTCGATTCCGGTTTCGCTTTGCGGACAAATGGGAAATCCGCAAAATATTCTTCTTCTTCTTGGTTTGGGGTTAAGAAATATTAGTTGTGCGCCTGGTGCGATTGCCCGGTTGAAACAAATTTGCCGATATGTTTCTATCGAAGAATGCCGTGCAATGGCACGCAAAGCATTGCGAATCTCTAACGCTAAAGATATTCGGGATTATGTCCACAACAAACTAAAACAAATCGCCGCAGAACTTTTTGATTCAGCGGAACTTTAGAAACCGTGCAATATTTCAAATGATTGAGATTTCCAATAAAAGGGCAGTAAATGATTAGGAAACAATCAGTTTTTTTTATCAAGATTTTCAAGTAAATTGGCACGCCGTTGTGCGTAAAACCCGACAGCACGGGCAAACGTACAAACTGTTATCCCCCGAACTCCTGCCTGATAAAGAACTTTGGCAACTTCATTGCATGTTGAACCGGTTGTAAAAATGTCGTCAACCAACAGAATATTTTTACCGGTTAAATCGGGGTAATATTGTTTCTCTTTTGTGTTCGGCTCAACTCTCAACCAAGAACTCAGTAAATAGCTCAACCCGTTTTTTAAACGATTATTCAGCCAATTGTTTTGTTTTTTCAATGCGAAAGCGTTTGCGACATTACTAGCGCGGTGATGAGCGGAGAGCAGATATTGTACTTCGGTTGGTCTTATTCGTTGTACTAATTTGGGGGCAACAGGAACGTTCAAAATTCGTCCTAGTTCTTCTGCCAAAATATCCGGCGAGTTGACTCCGCGTGTCCAACGCCTAAACCAATACATCGGCACCGGAATTATCAAATCGATTTGTATTTCATGAAATTCTTTAATACGTTGCCGGACAAGCAGTTGTGTTACGGTTCTTGCCAGAAAACCGCTTTGGTCTGTTTTCATTCGCAAAATCAGCTCCCGAAGTTCCGCTTCGTATTCACCAAGAACAATCACCCGATGAAACCGGAAAGTTAATGTCCGACAACGGCTGCAACCCAAAGTATTCCGGTGATACGGTTTACATTTTCCGCCGCAACGTTTACAAAACATACCTTCCGGTGTGGTCAATTTCGCTGCACATGTTTCGCAAAACGGTTCGTTACTCTTCATGAGTTCATTACAAAGCGGACAAACCGGCGGAAAAAATAAATCAAGCATGTATCAATTTATTTCACGAATTAACATATCTATTCCGTATCCGCCCCGAAGGGACTATCAGTACCAGCGTAAGACAACACTCTACAAAAATATGAAAATATTCCCAACATTCCGTCTCTAACGGAACGGAAATTTTCATGATTCACGTCAATCACTGTTGCCCCAAAAGATAAAACAATCAGGAAATTTTCACTCTACCGAATAATTATCTTTTTTTTTCCATTACTCATGACTCATTGCGAATTTATCATCAATACCTTTTGTTACCGCGAATACCAATTACGATACAATTTCTGAATAAAAGAAAATGGACTTTGTTTTTCGGTGGTTGTTGAGGTATTTTGGGAAACGGTAATTGTTGATTTTGTTGGAGTGGTACTGAAAATATGGTTTGGTTTGTTGGGTGAAGCCGACGATTCTAAAACAATTCCTTCGCGTTTACAAAGAATTTCCAAACCTGTCTGGAAATAAATAAAACGCCGTTTTTTCTCTAAAGTTACCGACTTACGATAAACACCGTAAAAAATTCGGTTTGGTAATATTTTTTCATCACGCAACCGAACAATATTTTCACAATATTCTTTTTCGGCATTGGTTTTGGCGTACAGTGTTGAAACAAGTGTATCTGCGGTCAGATTTATATTGTTTTCCGCATCGTTTGTTTGTGCAAATCCTTGCAAAACGAGAAAACACGCTATTAATCCGCTGAGAATTAGTAATCGGAACGGCATAATAAATTTTGTTGAAAAACAGAAACAATTTGAAACATAATAACGATTATTCAGAATTATCGGAAAAATCGTCAAAGTTTTTCAATATATTTTTATAAAATGATCATTTTTTTTGGGTTTGCGGCGTGCCATAACAGCCTCCAACCATAAACCGCAACACGCAACTTCACTAACGCCGCAAAAATTCTACGACAATGACAACAAAAAAATTTTGTCATTATCTATTTTTATCCGCAGATTTACGCAGATTGACGCAGATAATTCGATATCCGTTGATTTTCAGGATTCTTTTTTGAGAGTACGAAAGAACGAAACAAACAAAGGAAGAATAAACAAAAAATATAAAAAATTATTTTCAAAAAATTTTTAAACACGAAATACACGAAATTTCACGAAAAACACTAAAGTTATCTAAAAAACCTTTCGTGTTTTTCGTGTGTTTCGTGTTAAAAAAAATTAAACACAAAATAGACAATTACTTCC
>JAITIZ010000044.1 GCA_031279215.1 Planctomycetaceae bacterium | reverse complement strand
ATACAGAATTAATTATTTGTAACTATTTACGTATTGGGAAAGTAACCGTTATTTTATTAACAACCATATAATTCCAATTGTCCGCAGATTGCGCAGATTTTCGCAGATTATTTTAAAAGTTTGTGATATATCAGTGGAATTTTTTCGTAACAGTCTATTTTGGGCATTTTTGTTTTAATTTTTTTTTTTAACACGAACCACACGAAATTACACGAACCACACGAAAGGTTTTTTAGATAGTTTTCGTGTATTTCGTGAAATTTAGTGTATTTCGTGTTTAAAAATTTTGTAATCTATCAGTGGAATTTTTGTTTTGTTATTTCGTACTCTCAAAAAGAATCCTTGAAAATCGGTGGACAAAAATCTGCGACAATCTGCGGACGAAAATAGACAATTATTTGGGAAATTATATTTTTTGCATTTATTATTTTCTATTTTTGTGGGAAGACTAAAATTGTTACTGAATAATTACTAATTTTTCGAGATTGAGGAGTTGTTGTTTTAATTTGAGTCCGCCGCCGTAACCGGTTAAGGAGCCGTCGGCGCCGATAACCCGATGGCAGGGAATAATTATTGTAATTGGATTTTGGTGATTGGCTCTTCCAACCGCACGGCAGGCCTTTGGGGAGCCGATCTGTTCCGCAATATCCCGATAACTTCTGGTTTCACCATAAGAGATTGTTTGTAACGCTTTCCAGACGGTTTGCTGAAATTCTGTTCCTTCCGGTTTTAGAGGCAGATCAAACGCTGTTCGTTGTCCGTTCAGGTATTCTTTAATTTGTTGGGCGGCGCGGCGGAGTAGGGGAGTGGAATGTTCTTTGGTGTTTGGCGGGGCTTTTTCCGAACGAAAAAAGACATTGGTTACGGCATTGCCGTTTTCTACGAATCCGAGCCGCCCAATTGATGTTTCAAAATAAGAAAGATGGTAATATTTTCGCGGCATTTTATGTTTTCTTAGTCAGAGAGTGGAGAGTTGATAGTGGAGAGTGGATAGTGGAGAGTTGATAGTGGATAGTGGATAGTGTCGCAAGCGGTGTTATAACCATTCCGGCAAAATTCCGCATGCGACACTCTCCACTCTCAACTATCCACTATCCACTACTAATCTTACCAGATAACATTAACACCGATTTGGGCGGTTTGCATTGCGTGGCGTTTTCCGAAATCGATATCGTAATTACCGAAGAATTTGAGGGATTTGATTTCATCGACGAACCATTCACCTCCGATACCGAGATTGAACTGACTTTTTCCGAGGTCAATACCGTGCAAGGTCATGACGGGGGTTGTACCGGTGAAGGAGGATCGAATGGAGGTGTGGGTATCACCGCCGATGAGATAACCGTATTGTAAACGAGTGAGGATATTGACATAATTTGAGTAACGGTATTTGGAATCAACACCGAAACGTCCGATGAACCGGTCGGCGTCGCCTTTTCGCACGGATTGACCGAAGGTTCCGCCTTCTTCGATGAAGCTGTAAGCCCATGAACGTTGATAATCGAGGGCGGCGGTTGGGTACAATGTCCAGGTGTTGCTCCAATCGACGGAGCGGAGTAATTCGGCACTGGCATAAAAGGCGTTGCCGTCATAACTTGCGTTGTAAATTTCATTGGTGAGGGCATCGTTCCGGCGATACTTAAACTCTTGGGTACCGAATCCGATGAAGGTATTGAGGAGATATTCACTATTGATACGGGTACGGCTGTACAGTGCGAGGGTGTAGTCATCGGCTTCGATTTTCCCGAACTGGCTGGTCAGTCGCGGGTCGCCGAACCCGAATGCAAGACCGAGTGAAGTGAAATGAGCAATTTTTGTATCAAGTCCCATCATTAAACCGCCGCGATTTTCGTAATATTTTTTCGCATTTTTATCGCTGTTGACATCGGTGTAACGATAGTAACCTTCGATCCAAACGTTCCGGTTTTTGAACTGGAAGGTTCCGGGTGCTTGACCGTTAACGGGAACAACTGGTTTGGGGTTATTTGTTCCGTTATCACGTTTGAGCAATTGCTGATACACTTTTGTCCACGGATCCCACAGGGCGATAGTTAAAGCGTCGGCGGCTTGTTCGGTTCCGCGAAAGTTATCAAGTACGAATGTTACGGCTTCATCGGTATTTAATTCATGGAGATCCTCATCGAGTTTGCTCCAGATGGAATCATCACCGGCGGAGTCAATAACCTCCGTAACAGCTCTTGCGGCTTCCGTCACATTCCAACCGAGTTTATGAATATCAGCGAATCGGTAAGGTGAAATTGGATCGTAGAGCAGGCTCATGCTTGTATTGTCTTCTGAAAATGCTGCTTCCCAACTATTAAGCCCCCATGTTCTATTAAATTTAGATCTGAGTTGTTGTTGGTTAAGCGTGTTTCCGGCAACGATAACATCTTGGATTTCTGTTTTTTGTGACGGTATTCCGGTTAAGTTGACCTTACCCTGAATATCCACATCTCCGCCTGCAACAATACTGTACGAATAGGGAATCAAGTTTAGAGTTGCGTTTTGACCGAGAGTGAAATTTTCACCGGAGGCTAATTGACTGTTATTCTGTAACTCTACAACAGCTTTACCGTCAATCGTGATACCGCCCTCAAAAACGACGGCTTGTTCGAATATTATATCTCCGCCGGAGATATTGAGGCTTCCGTCACCAACATCTTTGCCTACATAACCGTAAATATCTCCGCCGGTGAAATGATACACACCATCTTTAATATTCATCGCGGCAACCATAACATACCCATTGTCATCAATGACTTCGACAGTACCTTGACCTCGACCGTCAAAAGTAACAGCGTCGTAGGAAAGGAATTTTTCAGGCGTTTCCTTCTTATCATTTTTATCGAACCAGTTTTTAGTTTGGTTCACATTCCAAGAAGTATCGTCATTGCCACTCCAAGTGAGTTCGAGGTTGGAACTATTTACGTTCAATTGCAGGATATTACCGGTTTCCAAAATATTGGCTTTAACACGGTCTGGTAGTTCCGATAATTCCCAACCTTTACTACCGCCTGATAATGTATCTGCGGTAATGATATTGTAGAGTCCTGTTACTGGGTTATCAATCGTTATTGTATTGACATTACCAATCTCAGCAGTTCCTGTGACATCAATTTTACCTTTACCTGTTCCATCGTTATTTATTGTACTCAAATCAACAGTCAGAGTTGATCCATTGAATATTGTCTTTCCAATAAAGGTAAGAGTATCAGTTCCGGGCTTAATTTTTCCGCCGAGATTGATAGTTGTTGCTTGAACAGTTCCGTTACCGGTAACAGTGGCGTCTTTTTTCAACGTGAATGTATTACCGGCATTGAATGAATCGGTGGTATTTTCGAGTTTAAAAGTACCGGCGTTAATTGTTGCAATACCATCGCTA
>JAITIZ010000113.1 GCA_031279215.1 Planctomycetaceae bacterium | reverse complement strand
GGGGCGTTACCATCGTTTTTGTTTCGGAATGTCCAGATAGGTGTTTCTTTTAACATTGCAAGTTTTTGAAAATTGTCTGGCGAACCGCACGATGTAGGAACTGCCGCCGCAAATTTATCAGGATATTTCAAAAGCCATTGCCATGCTCCATAACCACCGCTACTCAAACCGAAAAGACTTAAACAATTTTCGTCTATCGGATTATTTTGAATAACATGATCGGTTAATGCAACAACAACGTCAAGATTACCGTCTTTTTCCGGTTTAAATGTCCAGACACGGTTATCCGGCGGACATTGTAAAACCAAAAGAAAAAAGTCTTGTTGTTTTTCTCCGACCATAAGCGGCAAAACTGAATGAAGATGAGCCAACGAAAAAGTATTATCTTTTCCTGCCTCGCCAACACCGTGCAAATGGACAACAAGCGGATATTTTTTATTGGGTTCAATTTTTTGTGGAATATGTAACCGATATTTGATTTTCGAATTTTCGTACTTCCCGCCGGTGTATTGAAATGACCGTTCTTCGAAACAATAAACGAGAACCGGATGTGGTGTTTTTCCTGTTCCTTTGGTACGATTATTTTCCATTTTGACTAATTCCCGAATTTGTTCTGTCGTAAATTTGAGAATATCATCTTTAGATTTAACATCGTAAATACCTACTGATGTTTCCACTTTTTTAGGCGGAACTGGTTCTTTAGGTGTAACAGTAGCGTCTGCTCCGAGCATTGTCGGAATACAAACAAGTAAGAACAAAAACATAATTGTTGTCTTTGTTGTTTCATTTTTATTTGTTGTATCTGTTGTCTCTGATGTTTTTGATATTTTTGGACGTTTCCAACGCTTGTAATGATACAAAATTCTCCATGTTGCAATTACAACAATAAAAATGATGCCCACAATTGTTGGTAACAACATCGGATTAGAACCTTCACCGGTTGTGTAATAATCGGCAAGCGGAAGTGTATAATTTTTATCAATCCAATTTGTAACAAGTGAAGTAATCGGTTCAAAAATCACCACAAGCGGCAATGTTGCGAAATTGTACCATATTGCCCCAATTGAAACAACGGCAAACATAAGAACTAATTTTTGATAAAATGATCGCCGCAATAAAAAAAGCCAATCAGTATTTTTCGGAATAAGCAGAACAACAATCGTTGAAATTAAAGCCCACAGAGGAACAATCCAGCAACACACGGATATCCAATCCGACCAGTAACGAAAATCAGCATACCACAAAGAACGTGAAAGTGCGTATGGAGAATTAGAGTCATAACAGAAAAAATAGAAAGCGTTGACAATCAAAAGAAAAACAATAAGGTATATCCCCATTCTTTCAAAAAATTTTTTCGGAACATTTTGTTCAATGGGTTGATCATTCGGAGAGGATTCAGAGAAACAACTATCAGTCATGATACTGTATAATAAAATAAGGTTAAAAAGTAAATCTTATACAATCATACTGGACATTGGTATTTGACTAACATAAGATCAAATCTTTTTATACCGTTAAATTTGCCGGGCAAAAGGAAGGTCATGCCGATAACAGTTTGAAGGCGGTTGATAGATGTTACCATAGTGAGCCGCAAGATCACGGATACAGTAACCCATAACGTTGTGGCATTCTTCCCGTTCTTCGCAATTGTAGCAGGGTTGACCTTCGAATTTTTCGAGTGGCATTCCATATGTCATTTCTTTGAGTTTGTCACCATTCCACACTTCCATTATCGACTGTTTCATAAGATCACCACAAAAATACTCATCTGTTTCAGGTATCTGCTCGCATGGAATTACTTTGCCATCAGAGCAAATCATCATACCTGAACGTCCTGCAGTGCAAGAACTTCTAGATTGCCAGCGTTGTTTTCGATTTTCAGGAGCTATTGGTTCTAAACTTGGACGACCATTTTGAATATGAATATCAGCTTCCAAAAATTCGTTGTTTCATTCACCTACTTTTTCTTCCAGCCATTTATAACAATTATCATTCAAAAACAAATCATCTGAATGATGAAATCCACTACGTGAATAAGCAGCAAGTCTAATTTCCGAAACACCAATATTTTTTAACTTGCGATAGAGTCTCGGAATTGTGAATACATTGTATGGCGTAATAACAGATTTCGCTGCAACCCTTAAACCAACTTCAATTGCATTAGAAATTGATGAAAAAATTCTTTGTGTGTAATCGGGAATCCCTACAAGATACTCGGCAATTTGATCATCATCTGTATCAATACTAAACTGAAGTTCCCAGATAATATTGGAAAATTTTTTTAACTGTAAAGCTTTTTCCTTACTCAAAAAACTTTTTGTTGAAAGATTAATAGGTAAAAAATTACATTCGCTTATCATGTCCAATAACTCTACAAGATTGTGATAGAGCAATACATCACCACCGAGTAAGTCAATTGAAAAAACATCAAGTTCTGACATTTCATTAATCAAAGATTGAATACGAGAAAAAGGTAAAAGTTTTGTTTTTCTTCTTCCTAAATAACAATATTTACAATCTGTAGAGCATTCAGAAGTAATATGCCAATTGATTGAAACTGGTGATGTATGGCGAATACTACGAAAAGGTCCATCTGATATTTCAGAACGATCATTAGGCAGAAAAGTTCTAGGGGCATAGATTTTTCGCCTTATATTATGTAATGTTGTTTTTTTCAAATACTCCGATTTCTCAATTAGAGGAGCTTCCGATGGATACCTAGCAGGAACAGGAGCAATTCAATTCCTTTTTGTTCTTCTTTCGTTTTTTTCATGTGAAGAATCAAAGCCTTCACGTGAATTAATGCTGTTATTATCGCATCGTCAATATTTTTATTAGCAACAAAAGGACGTGTTAATTTTGCAATGTCTAACACAGTCCTTTCACCATCACATAAAACAAGAATAATGGCATGCGAAAGATGTATAGACCAAGTACCAAGACCTTGTACACCATGAAGCACTGCATGATCACCCTCTTTTCTTATTTTGAATAGGGGATTAAAAATATAAACATCTTCATCTCGTATTGTCTCCAACGATGAAAGTCGATCTGTAACCATATATTCATCTAACCTTAAATCACTCATCCCAATACTATCAGAGCAAATATAATAAGAAATTGTTTTTGTTGAATAACTCCTAATTATTCCTAAAATTCATAGACGAAACAAAAATGCAATTTCTAGCAGAGAAAATATAACAAGTCTTGCATTTCAATAACACCGTATAAATTTCATTAATGCATAGCGGATTCTACTAACCAATTGCTGAAAAATTCAAATTTGACGTTATAAATTTTGTCGAGTGTTGAATTCAAACATAATACGATTGTTATTTGCTGTTACACTGTATATTTCTTATTATGCCAGTAAGGCACTGCCCAAAAATAAGTATTCCATTATTTCTTTCTTTCCTGTTTAATGTCTATAGAGAACAATACCAGTTTTGGAACACTTATTTTGGGGCAGTCCCTAAACAAATCAATAACACGATTAACCAACTCCCACCCAAAATTGACAACCCCTTTCACAAATATTTCCAGTACATTGCCCCGAACACCCGTACTGGCAATCATCGTAATCACATAGAACTGAACAAAGAGTCCCATTTTGACACCAAGCTCGTGTTACTATTGGTGGCTCTTTAGGAAAGGTTAACTGAGATCCAGATAAATCAATATTTTTATTATCGGACATTGTTTTTTAACTCCAAAAATTATTAACGAAATAAATTAGGAACCATGTGCAAATAAAATATCCAATAATTTAATGCTGATTCCATAAAAATAAACTTGTCTATTCAAAATAGGACTCTTATCTTACACATGAAATACAGTACATTCAGACACTGATACACTAAATTCCCTATTTTGTTCTTCTGTCAAAATTCCCCCATTATTTACCGGAGACAACGAATATTTTCTCGGAAACATGAATCCATTTGAATTAGCATAGTCGCTCATTTGAGATACGGGATAAGGAGTATCAGGTTGTCTTTTCGGAATAGTGGTTGATAAAAGACCTTGAGAAAATTTGAGCGTTGGATTTTGAAAACCATCGCTTGAAAGTTTTGAATTAGGAGCAAAAACAAAAGAATTGGTATTGGGTTGTTCGGAATCTTCTGTAACCACCATAACTGGCAACATTTCAACAAAATGCCCATTGGTACACCCTGGAAGTGCAGTTGTTAATCCTACAAATAACTGAAACATGTTTTCCCATTCTATACCTTTTACGTTAGAACCTGTTAGTGAATGCTTGCGACTCCTCCGATCATCCAACGTGAACGACCAGATAGAGGAGTCATGTTTTGAGTTTGAAAATTTCATATTGAGATTCGCTAAAGACAATCCCCCAAAACGCTCCTCTGGAAATTTTTTATAATCAAACGTAAGTGTAAAAAAACCATTCTGCATTATTTCTTGATTAGAACTCAAAAAAATTGTTCGAGCATCAATTTTTCCTTCAAAACCACGAAATTGTAACCACCGATTTCGTTCTTTTACAAAAATTTCTAATGCTTTTTTGCGTTTAGATAGATCTAAATCAGAATCTATTTTATCCAAAGGAATATTTATATCACCATAAGCATAATTAGAGCTGATATCCTTGCGACTATTTCTAAAAGATCGTACCACGAATGGCGCAACAGCAAGACCACCAATAATCATTCCAAGTGCGATTCTACGAGTTATTTTTTTATTCATGATTTTAACTCCTTTTTAATATTAAACATAAAACTGATACTCTAAATTTGTATACTCATTACACTTTAAATTTCGGTTTTCGTTTTAAACTAAACTCGCCCTGAAAGGGCAATCAGCATTAGCGTAGGGCAACGCCCTACGTAACAAATATAAAACACCAAAACCCTGT
>JAITIZ010000078.1 GCA_031279215.1 Planctomycetaceae bacterium | reverse complement strand
TTCCAGAATAAAGAACAAATTTTTACTTATGCCGTCAAGTTGGCAACAGGTAATCTTAATGCCATGGTTGAAAAGATTCTTGATCGCAAGGAATGGACTTCGTTGGAAAAAATTGTACGGATATTACATTTAACGGTACGAATGCTCGAAGACAATCAGGTTTTTTTAACGGTGGTACTGGATTATGTTTTAACTCAAAAACAGAGTGGCAAGGATGTTAAGCGTAAGGTTCGGCATCACACATTTGGGATGAAATTTTTACTTGCCAAATTACTTCGGGAAGCGATTAGTGCTGGTGAACTAACTGTTCGGAATGTGGAAACCGCTGCAAGTCATCTTTACGGTATTCTGGAATCTTACGTCCTGAACCTGACTGTTACGGAAATTCTTGACGCTAAAGACTGTATTGGATTGATTGACCAATATCTGGAAAATCTGAAACCGCAAACCTAATCCGTAAACCTAGTTCGCAAATAACACGGATGATCTGCGGATAATCTTGCGACAATCGGCATAATTTATCAGACAAATTTATCGGGCGAATTTATCGGACGAATTTATTTTTTGCACATAAACGTATAATGATAAAATTTGATACACCTAATTAATGAGGTTGGTTATATTTATATTTTGTTGTTATGTAGGTTGTTTGGTTTGGAAAAATTAGGTGGAAATGATGTTTTATAAACGCTTACTAGTAACAGTAACTTCAGCAACACGGAATGGTCCATAATGATTATTGACTTGACTGACCATCCAGGCTCTATCTAATATACGTGGAGCAGCTGAACCAATAAAAAGAGCCATAATGGCATAATCAGACTGTGGACCAGAGTTGGTATCGGTTGTGTCGTCCGCATAGTGTGAACCACTTCCGCGTCGAGTTGGACAACGATAGAAAGATACGGAGCCGAATGATGTATCGGCGATACATCACCTACTTTGGGATAATTCACGTGAACAATAGACCACAAAATGCCGAAATCACCCCCAATTTTTAACCATTTTAACAACCAGCATGTGAACATTAGGAATTTTTTGGGGTGAAATTGAGCGAAAGATTTTGTTTTTAGAAGTTCCCTGAAGTGGTTAATCTATTGCGGTATAATTTTTCCGAGTGTTTCCGTCAAGTTGCTGAGATTCATACCATCAGTGAGCGATTTCATAGATTCGGCTTGCTGTTGGCGTGATTCTTCGATAGCGTCATTTGTTGCTGTAACAATAAGTTCTTCCAGCAATTCAACATCACCTTGTTGAAAAAGAGTCGGATCAATCCGGCAAGACACCATCTCTTGAAGTCCGTTAACATCAACCACCACAAGACCACCAGCAGCGGAACCTTGAATACGTAGTTGTTTGAGTTTATCATTCATCTCCTGAACTTTACCACCAAACTCGTGAGCCTGTTTCACCAATGAACCGAGTTCAAACATTTTACCAAACATAATTGTTTTCCCGAAACAAAGTAGAAAAATCTTTCCAAAGAATCAATAACAAATACTCAACCTATTGTATCCACACAAAACAAATATGTCAACGCCCGCCAAAAAAGTATTCTGTTCGGAATTGTGTTTTGGGGGTTTTGGTTGACTCTTTTCGATAAATATGGGAAAATTGGTGAGATTCAACGATTGAAAACATCGTATTATTACAGTTTTAGGATTTAAAAGTTCACAATATTTCAGCGAAATTTTCAAAAAGGTATTTTTATTGGGGTTGATAGTGAATAGCAGCATGCGAAATAATAGACATTGCAATTGCGGTAAAAAGCGGTAAAAAACTGTCGGTAACTATCCACTATATTTACTATCAACTGAAAAATACCGTTTTGGCGATTTTTTAGAAAATACCAATTCCAACGGAATCATTATAAAATGTTTAGAGATTTTTATCAGAACAATTGGTCATCAGAGATAGAAGATGAACTTCGGCAACTTTTGAAGATTGCAATTGCTGAAGACACGGGTATTAGCGGAGATTTAACGAGTCTTGCTTTGATTCCTGACCAGTTATACGGTTCTGCGTCCATTTATTCCCGCGAAAACGGTGTTATGGCTGGAGTTCAAGCTGTTGCGACCATTCTCAAAATGATTAACCCGATTCTTGAATGGCAACCAATGATTGCTGATGGTTCGCCGATTGTATCCGGTGATAAAATTGGTCAAATTAAAGGACCTGTACAAAGTATTTTAGTTGCTGAACGCCCAATGTTGAATTTGCTTGGTAAACTTTCTGGAATTGCAACATTGACAAAAAAATATGTTGACGCTGTTGCGGGAACACCGGCAAAAATTTACGATACACGAAAAACCACACTTGGTTGGCGGCGATTGGAAAAGTATGCGGTTCGTTGCGGCGGCGGGCGAAATCACCGAACAGGTCTTTTTGATGCCGTATTGATTAAGGACAATCATCTTGCCGTTGGGCATAGCGGCGGACAATTCACGCCGGCGGAAGCAGTTGTTCAAACCCGCGAATTTTTCCAGCGTCATTCTGATTCTTTCCATTTTGAACATTTTCCCGAAAATGAAAATCAATCCATTCCTGTTTTACCAATCATCGAAATTGAAGTAGATACTTTAGAACAATTACAAGAGGTTTTACAGGTTCGACCGGATATTGTTCTTCTCGACAATATGATGTTGCAGCAACTTATTCAAGCGGTTGAAATGAGAAACAAACTGGCTCCAGAAGTGGAATTGGAAGCTTCCGGGGGAATTAACTTGAAAACAGTCGGTAATATCGCAACAACCGGTGTTGAACGAATTAGTGTTGGAGCGTTAACCCATTCTGCTATTGCGTTGGATTTGGGTCTTGATTGGGTGTAAACATCGGACAAATAAGGTGGAAATCAGGTTTGGGGACAAGTTTTTGTAACCAATTTTGCACACACTGCTTTTCGAAACGGCTACTGAATAGGTTACCAATAAACATCAATCAAGTGATTACCGGAAGTGTATTTACATTGGTATGAAAACGGCAACAGTACAAACTAAAATCAGAAATGGAATATACACAGCAAAATTGATTAAAACGGTTTGGAAAAATGATCGTTTGGGATGACAAGCATGATTCCGCACCAAAATATAAGCAATACCCATCAATAATATTGTAACGACAAGAAGAAATGTTACCGGAATATACCAGAGAACAGGATCAATAAATTTACTACCGGTTTCCGTAAAATAAAAAATACCCAATAAAATCATTATCAAAAAAGTGATCGACACTCCAAAACTAATATCCTTCCAACTACGGGCATAAATATAAGACGAAAGAAGTATTAGATTGAATGTTTGCCCGAGAAAGAATAATAACAATGTTTCTCCCCAAAGACGCCCAACCGGAAAATGTAAGAAATAAGCAATAAAAAGTAAAGGAAATGCCGGACACAATAATCCAAACGAAAAAAAGAAACTGGAACCGATACTGCCATGAATTATTTGTAGCGGAGTCAATGGTGTCAAACGGAGAAGTTCATCTTGAAATGTTGATTCAATAAAAACCGTGCCGAAATCACTGCCAAGAAAAACAAGAACACAACATGTTGCCGTGAAAAAAACAAGTTCAAAAAAAACTGTTCGTGTTAAGTTTCCAATGGGAGTTGAAAAACATGTTGTAAAAATGAGGAGTCCAATCAAAACCAAACTGTACGCAATAAATGTTATGACAAAAATTTTTCGGCAGTTTTGCATCCGAATCGTCAACGCAAAAACAGGATTTACCGCATCCAATAATTTATCAAATCGAAACATAAATTAGTTCGCAACAATACTATATTTCCGTACTATATTTTTGTACTATATTTTCATCTTGCAAAGAGCAACGGCAAAAGCAATTGCGTGAGATTTGCAATGGGAGATGGAAATTTGAATTTCTGAAATTTGTTTTTCGTTGGCGATTTGGGCGGCACCGCCGTGAAGTTGAACACGCGGTGCGCCGCTGGATTCGTTGACTATTTCAACATCCGTCCACGCAATTCCCGAAATCCAACCGGTTCCCAACGCCTTGAGTACCGCCTCTTTCGCCGCCCAACGTCCGGCAAAATGTTGATCCGAACTTTTACGATCTGTACAATATTGAATTTCCCATTCCGTAAAAACACGATCTGTAAAATGGGAACCATGACGTTGAACCATACGCTCAATCCGTTCACATTCGATAATATCCGTACCAATACCAATAATATTCATGAGAAATAATGTTTGTAAAATAAATGAATTTGTGGTTTGCAATTTATATATATTTTTTTTTGTGTGTTTGTTTTGTTACATTCGATAAACTATCATATTTTCTACGATTCGTCAGCCTGTTATGCGGCAATCATCAATCACAACTTCCCCGGAATAAGTTCAATGACACGGAAATCAGGACGGCAGAAAAAACGAACACGCGGTGCTCTTCCCCGTTCCAAACCGGTTCCATTAGAAACGATTAATGTTGAACCATTAGGAAGAATAGTCAAACCGCTTGCCCATTTTTTCGGTAAACCTTTTGACATTGTAATGATCGCACCGTAACCGGGTATCTGAACCTGACCGCCGTGTGTATGACCGGCAAGAAGTAATTCCGCCTGCTGTTCCGCCAATGCAAAAAGCGGAGCATGACCAACAATGATCCGAAACCGTTTTTCCGTGTTTCTATCATGAAAGGTTCGGTTGGTGAACGAACCATACATACTCAATAATGTTAAACGAATTTCTCCGACATTAAATGAAACAGTACGGGAAATCGGAACAATTTCTGTTCTATTAAATGATTGTTTCCAATTAAACCAAACAGCGTTTTCCTGATTTCCCTGAATTGCGTACACGCCGTAAGGCGCATTCAAATTTATTTCACGGAGAAGAGTATTAAATTTTGTAACGAGTTGGCGTTCATGTGTTTTTGTCCGTGCCTGGAGATAATCACCCCCTAATATGATAAGATCAGCATTCTCTTTTTTGACAAGTTCAAGTGTTACACGCTCATATCGTCCTATCCGATCTGTTTGAAAATCAGCAAGGAACACAATTTTCATCGGTGATGTAATTTTAGGTGTTACGATTTTATGCCGCTTAACAACAAGAGCTGTCGGTTCAATAAGAAGTGCGTCAACAGCAAGACCTAAATAAATAACCGCACAAAAAAATAGTGCTAACGGAAAAACAATCCGGTGTTTATTTCCGATAGTCTGGCACCGAATCAATAAAGCAGAACCAACTAGGAAAAAACCGCCATGCCAAGCAAGACCATGAATAATAAAATTAAAATCACCCCAACTAAAAACAAATCCCAAAAGAATAACCGCCAAAAATCCCAACACCGCAAGTTTCAAAAAACATAAAACCGTCGTAGGTGAATATCGCCTGATTGACCGTAATAATATAAGATCAAGAAAAAACATCAAAAAATGATAAACCCCAAGAATAACCATTTAGTAAATAGCTGATAGTGAGTAATTAATTGATATACTCATTGCACTTTAAAATTCGGTTTTATAAGACCGGAATTTTTGTATTTTTTATTTCAAATCCTGTCAATTCTGTTTATTCCGTCAAACAATGCAAACAGAACTGTTAAGTGTGATGAGTATAGTAAATAAATAGTGAGATGTAGGTAATCCCTTCGCTAAAGGGGCGTAATAATTGACTCGTATTCGATTCCAATTGTTTTATAAATAAATGCTATCCAACAGGTTCTGATCAAAAAAGGAAACAATAATTAAACGGCAAAGCCGACACATGTTGATGCAACATCATATTTCATACTGAAAATAAAAAGGATAGATGTGTTAAAATATCGCTGATTTTTATTATATTATTGTACTATTTATTTGATTTTCGGCGTACAAATACATAAAACACGAATTTCAGGAAAACAAAAAAATAGAATCCCAACAATTAATCATATTATGATAATTTCCTTGTTCAGTATTGTCAACAGGAATTACCTTAAAAAATCCACTGCCTATTGAAAACAGTGATATTCAGAATAGAATATGAAAACAAAATCTAAACATAATTTTATGTCAGCAAGAAGTATAGATAAAATAAATGAAACAGGTTGAAATGATGGAAATTTGCAAACTTTTAATCCTATTGTTACGGATTATCTCTATTAAATTCATCGTAAATATCTTGAGTTACGGCTTGTTTAACGGTGGTTCCGAGTTCTTGATTTTCGAGAAGTTTGGCGGTTGTTTCCTGATTGGCTTCCATTCGTTCTATCATTTTATTAACAAAAAGATCGTCAACCGCAAAACTGAAATTTTCCAACGAGTTACTCACCGCACGCTCCCGAATTTCCGGTTCTGCGGCAATATCCATTTTGATCTGCTCAAAAAACAATCGATCCGCTTCCGTAAATTCCGTGCCAAATCGCTCATTCAGAATATGAATAATATTGGAAAGCCGTACTACAGTATCTTTTTCATAGTCAATCCCTGCTTCAGTTATCGGATTAAGCGATTTTTCTCCGTGAATCTCAAGTACAAGGTCTTTGTCCGAAATTTTCTGAACCCGATAATATTCCAAGACAACATCATTATCAAGTTTCAAACGTTGCGAATAATCGGTTTTCGGTAATTTAGATAACAAAAAACGACTGAACGAATATAACTTTTCCAATCCGATATCCTGAAACGGCATTATTTGCGATAGAAAAGAGTAATGACGTACAAATGAAACCATTGTATTTTTGAAGGAGTCTTGTTCCTCTTCATTTTTAGCAGAGTATCGATCAATACTCGGATCAATATGATTGTATAACCGCGATTGTTCTTTTGTTCCGTATCGTACCGGATTGTAATAAATTTTAGCGAAAGCATCGACTTCCGATTGATAATAAACATTAGCCGAATCAAGTCTATTTTTGAGTTCGTACAAATGGTTCGGATCAGTTATTTCGTCCATCATTGTTTGTTCGTAATAATCTTGAAACGAATTAATAATGATCTGATGTTCATTAACAAAATCAAGGATAAAGGTGTCTTCTTTACCCGGATGTATCCGATTAAGCCGTGATAAAGTTTGAACCGCTTTGACTCCTGATAATTTTTTGTCAACATACATTGTCTGTAATAACGGTTGATCAAAACCGGTTTGGTATTTGTCAGCAACCAGTAAAATCTGATATTCATCGCTCGCAAATTGATCCGGTAATTCCTTTGTGCCAAATTCGTTGAGTTGTGATTCGCTCACTCCGTCAGGATAGTTGTCATCAATCACACTACCGGAATAAGCAACGAGCGGTTTGACAATATTTCCGTAACCTTTTTCTTTGATATATTCCTTAAATGCTAAATAATAACGAAGCGCATGTTTTCTTGAACTCGTTACAACCATCGCTTTCGCTTTACCGCCAATCTGTTTACTGGTTATTTGTCGAAAATGTTCAATAATAATTTCTGTTTTTTGTGCAAGATTTGTCGGGTGAAGAGACGCAAAATGTCCGATAGCCTGTACCGCTTTTCGTTTGTTAAATTCAGGGTCTTCTTCAATCTGTTTGCAAAACCGATAATAAGTTTTGTACGTTACGTAATTTTTGAGAACATCCAAAATAAAATGTTCTTCAATTGCCTGCCTCATACTGTAAAGATGAAATGGACGCATTTTTCCTTCGCTGTCTTTTGTTCCAAAAACTTCAAGCGTTTTTGATTTTGGTGTTGCGGTAAATGCAAAAATACTTATATTACTTTGTTGTTGCCGACTGATCATTATTTCTTCAATTACAGCATTAATGTTTTCTTCCTCTTTGGCTTCCTGTTCCGCTTCCCACTTTGTATCCAACTGCTCTGCTTCGTCAAAAGAAACATTATTAAGAGTTTGCAGCATATTTTTTGATGCTTCACCGCCTTGACTGCTATGCGCTTCGTCAATAATAACCGCATATTTTCGTTTCGGTATATCATTCATTTTTTTTAATGCAAACGGGAATTTTTGTAATGTTGTAATAATGATATTGATTCCCGATTGAATCGCATTCGCAAGTTGTTCGGAATCTTTATCAATTCGTTGAACAACTCCTTCTTTATGTTCAAATTGATCGACGGTATTTTGAAGTTGCTGATCAAGGACATTGCGGTCTGTAACAATAATAATCGAATCAAAAATCCGTTTATTTTTCTTGTTGTAGATACTGCTCAACCGGTACGCAAGCCATGCGATTGAATTGCTTTTACCGCTTCCAGCGGAATGTTGAATCAGATAATTTTTTCCGGTGTTATTTTTTTTCGCATCATCACACAATTTTTGAACAACATCAATCTGATGATAACGCGGGAAAAGAGTTTTTTCTTTTTTATAGATTTTTTCACCTGATTTTATTTGTTCTTTTTGGATATGTAAAAATCGTCCGATAATTTCAAGCCAACAGGACGGTTTAAGAATTTCACGCCAAAAATATTCAGTTCGATAACCGCCATTCGGATTGATCGGATTACCGGCGCCGCCGTTGTTTCCTTTATTAAACGGAAGAAAAAATGTTTTGTCGCCGTCAAGTTTGGTTGTGAGATACACCTCGTCGGAATCAACAGCAAAATGAACGAGTGTTCGTTTTTTGTACAAAAAAAGAAGTTCACGCGGATTACGTTTTTTGTATTGCATGATTGCATCCTGAACATTTTGACCTGTAAAATGATTTTTCAATTCAACTGTTGCAACAGGTAATCCGTTGATTGAGAGAAGAAGGTCAATACTTTTGTTTGGTTCTTTTTCGGAATAATGAATTTGCCGTGTAACAATTAGACGGTTATGTTTACATTGTTTGACAAGATCAGGATTAAGTGAATGATCCGGTTCAAAAAAGACGAGTTGAAATTTGATTCCGTAATCGTTAATACCGCGCCGCAACACGTCAAGCATTCCGCGTAAATCAAGTTCACGATGAAGACGTTGGAAAAATTTTGATTCGCTCTCATTTTTGTAAAAAGCAACATAACGTTTCCATTCTTCCGGTTGTGATTCCTGAATGAAACGGAGAACCGCTTTTTTATCGAGTGCCAATTCGGCGGAATAATCAGCGGCGTTACCTTCCGTCCAACCGGTTTCGCAAAGCATTGCAACAACCGATGTTTCAAATGTTTCTTCAGTGTGAATTGGTTTTGACATTTTATTTTTCATGGTTATTTTTTGAAAGTTTAAGTAGATTTCCCCAACCGGTAGGAATGAGTTGATTTTCACGCATCCAACCTAACGCTTTTTTCAAACGTTCTTCGTTAAAACGTTGTTTGGATTCATGCCAGTGATTCCTAACTTCGTCAATGATACGGTTATCTGTAACGGTTTCATTCTGGATAATCAAATCATTCCATGCTCCGTAGAGTGTTGCGATAATTTCACACCTTTCCGTATCCAGTTTTTCTGTCAATTTGAGAACATGTTCAATTTGATTTTGCTTTTCCCCAAAGTAAGATGAAAAATATTTTTGATGTCCCTGTTTTTTTGCCAACGGATAATAATGAACATATTTACCGACCATTTTTTTATTAAACCATTTATTGTTTTTGAGAATTTTTTCTATAGAACCGATGCCTTTCGGATCATACGGACCGGCAAGTTGCCTCGTCCACTCCATATCAAGATCGTTAATTTGTACATGATGTTCTAACAGGTAAATTAATTTCATCAATTTAACACGCCCGAAATTTTTGTCCGCATGAAATCGCAACACAATTTCAGCCGCTAAAACTGCTCTGCGAAATACCGGATTCCTAACAGGCTTTGTTTCTGTAACTTTTTGGAAAACATCTGTACAGACCTTAACCTTTCCTGTTACAACGTCGCTTATCAATACAGTACGATATTCCCGTAATAATTCAACCTCGTTATTCATCTTCGCAACCAACAAGTCAATCTCAACACACTTCGCGTCTAAATATTTCGCTATCTGCTTTTGTTCCGAAAGAGGAGGAAGTGGAATTAAAAGGAAATTATATTTATCAGCTCCAATATTTTGTATTGTCGATTGATTAAAAATTGTATTTTTCCAATAATCATAATTTTTAGACTTCGTAAATAAATACAAATAATCAGATAATATCTTTTTTTCATCTGGCGTTGCTTTAATAAGATAACCAGCAAAACAAGCTTTCTTGTAATAATTTTTGAACTGAAATGTTTTTCCGACAGTTGCACCACTTCGAGCAAAAAGAATATCACCAGATTTAAGAAGATATTCGTTAGCAATTTCAATTGGTAACGATTTGAATGTATCTGATCGCAATTTTCCATCTTCACCAAAGTCTGTGATTCGAATATATCTTGGAAATGATTCGTCTTCAATTTCAGCGATCTCGTTAGCACCATATTGAAGTTTTACTGTTACAAGATATTTTAATTTTTTTATTTCCCAATGTTCTGGTATTTTTCCGATCCAATCAATGCCGGAGTTTTTGTATTTTTTGTAGGAATCCATTCCTTTGTTTTCCTTTTTGTAAACGACGTCCTTGTCGTTGCGTGTTATTCTAATTCAAGTAAATTTTGTTGTTGGAGTTTGATTTCATATTGTTGTTGCGATACCGAACAATCAACAAATTTTAGAAAATCGTTTTTTGACAAACGGCATTGTTTTGCCATTTGAGAAATCAAATCATCCGATAAATCCTTGTACTTTGTACCGTGACTGACTTTGGTTCTTGTAATCAATCTCCCGTTATACCGGAAAAAATAATATCGATGATCTTTGTTTTCCTGAAGTTGAAATCCTTTTTGTGAAAGAGCGGTTTCAATTTCTGTTCTTTTACGTGTTGACATTATTTCTCCTCCTCAATCATTGCCAGTAAATTATTTTTTTGTTTAATCAATTCTTTCCCAAGTTTTTTATCCGGCTGCTTTGCACAATGTTCCCATTGTGTTTCGATTTCGGCAGAGAGTTCCTCCCAAAGTTCTTCGCGTGTCTGAGCAATAACGTCAATACCAAGTTCCGGTTCTTGTAATGTCATAAATTGACATGATTCCGTCAACTGCGGTGACAGTACCAGTGGTTTTTTGAATTTAAGTTTTGCACCTTCATATTGAAACGACGTCAGGATGAAATCAGACAAATCGAGAAATTGAATATCTTTAACATCGGTAATTTTTTTGGGTGTTTCTCGATTGTGTTCGTAGGTTACATTACCTGTTACCTGTAGAAGTTCACGGCGATTTTGAAATAATTCCACTTCAAGTTCATCGGTATAATAGCATTTGAGTTCCGTTTTCGTCGGCGGATATTTCAACGTAATACAACGGCTTTCAAAATCCATTTTGACAAGATGCCCTGTTACTGTTTGATTGACAATCATAGAATTTTTTTCGTCTTCCTGAAAACGTTTAAGTTTTTGTATCGTTTTATTATTCAGTCGGATTTCCTGATTATACCGTGTACCACTGATTTCCAATTGCCATTTTGCGCCGACTTGCGGAATAAATGTTCGAAAATTAGAGTAAACACGATGACGAAGTATTGAATTAGTAATCGCCAAAAATTGATTGTCTGTTCCCTCAAGACCTAAACTGTAAAAACATTGTTTTATTTTTTCACCAACTTTTTTTGTAACTTCATGGTACTCGTTTTCATAAAGAAATGAATCATAAAGCCCAAATTCTATCGGTATTTTATAACTACCCGCTTTGGGGATACCGCAACGAACAGAAAACAGTTGCCTTGTTTCTTTAGGTATTTTATCTGATGGCGAAATATTTAATTCATCTTTTGCAATATCAATGACAATTTTCTGCAAACCTTGCAAAATTTTTGTCAGTGTTTCTATATCAACAAAGTGATCGTCTTCAGACAGATCGAAAATACGTAACTCAATCTGTTCCGGTTCATATCGTATTGTTGTCATTGATTCGATTCCTTTTTTGTTACATTTGTTTTATCCCTTTGACAAAAAACAAATTATATTTAGAATACTCTGCCAAGAATCAAAGAGACCAATAAAAATTTTACTAATGTAGATATTGATCTATTCAAGCGTGCGGTTGAGTATAAGGTTGTAATTTAGGCGGTAATTGTTTGGCATGATTTTTGATGTTGTCTGCTAACTGATTAATATCCGTGTAAATATTAACGTTATTATTTTGCATCATCGGGCGAAAAGCCTCTATTTGTTTTTTGATTTCAAAATTGTCATCAATATCAGCAAGAATAAGTAAACGTTGTTTTCCCCATTGTTCATTTTCTTTATTATAGAGGAATTGTCCGATTACCGTATCATAACTCATTTTTCTAAATGAATCTTCCGGCGTAAGATGTTCGTTAAGAATGAGATTAAACGAATCATTCATAAATCCGGCGCAAGGATGTATTGTTCGATGAACGCCTGGTATCGGTATGTCGATTTTGGGAAGATATTGCGCAACCCGATTATTCAAATCTGCTCCCAATGTCTCGTGGAGAACGTTAAAAAATTTATGTTTTATTGATAGATATTTTTCTTTTTTAGAAATTACTTCTTCGTCGAATATCTTGTTGAACAGTTCTTTTAATTCGAGTGAAGGATTTGTAACAAGAATACTTCGCGGTTCCGTAATCAGAAAACTATTAGCCCGGCAAGCAATAAATTTTTTGAGATCATCTAGCACATTAATTTTTTTACGTTCCGCCAATATACGTCCTGCAAAACTATCCTTAAAAGTTGTGATATGATTCAAACTATGATCTTTACCAAAAAACGCATGAATTCTTTTTTCACACCGTTGAACCATCTTCACATCAAGATATTTTTGTTCGGGACAAAACAATAGTACACCAAGATTACAGACCTCTAATCGAGTCCAATCCGGGCAATATTGTATAAGACTATAATAACCCTGCATCATTTTTACTCCTCGTTAAAATCAAATTTTAATTGTTTGGTTTTCTTTTCTAAACCGATTAGCAACAAAAAATTTTCTGAAAGGTATTTTGCTCGTTGTAAAATAAAATCAATCCATACCTCGCGTACATAAGACTCAATCTCCCATTCTCTAGGAATATTTGTCATAATTTCTTCAATGCAATTTTTATTTATTTTTCCAAGTTTTTCACAAGTTTTGCGTGCAACATCTTCTTTCAAAAATTTATTAAATTCAGGAAAGAGACCATATATGGTATTATCTTTAACATCTTGGATTATATTTTTTGTAATATCTCTGCCATGTACAAAAGCGTGTGTAAAATCAAATGCCTTTAATATTAGTCCATTTTTTGATTCATTACTCAAAAAAACATTATCGAGATTACAATTGATATATTCATTCGTTTGTAAATAATATCGATCCTTATTTCGGACCCATGTATCTAAACAAACTAACTTTGTAATGTCATCTTTGTTAATAATTTTTGCAAGCATTTTTTCTGAACCATCCCATATTTCACCTGATTCTTTTTTAGTCATGAATCCGTTACCAATTTGGGCATTTGAACCGTTTGGAAATGTAATTTCAGGCTGCCCGGAAAAATGAAAAATACAATATTCAAAAGTTGCTAATCCAATGAGTTTCGCTAATGAAGTTCCGACATATTCACAAGCCAAAACGTGAGGTCCTTCCCGATTTCCTAAAACTTTGAAATATCCCTCATCTTCATCCGTAACTACTAATACAGGATTGGTACTACTTTCAATATTTATTCTCTCTATTTGCTTAATAATCGTGGGACGCCACAAATTCGAATTTTTTTTATTCATTGTTTCTTGGATCAATATTCATAAATTAAAATAGACAAACATATCTTTACATTTAATTTAGTTCTCCTCATTATTTCTCAGCAATAAAACTCATCACTATTACTCGATGTCATCCCAATATCTTTTTAATCATTCCTTCTGTTTCTTTTTCCAATTTTAAAATCTCTTGACGGATAATGTCAAGAGAACGAAGCGGTTTATATTTATAAAAATATTTTGTGAAATTAATTTCGTAACCAATTTTTGTTTTTGTTTCATCAATCCATGCGTCGGCAACATGCGGTTTGACTTCACGTTCAAAATATTTGTGAAAGTCTTCTTTGATCGGTACATTTTCATAATCCCGTAAATCAGTGTCGGCAACGGTATTACCTTTTTTATCTTTTATTATGTCCCCGTTCTCATCACGTTTGGGACGTTCAATTGTAATACGATGATAACCAAAATCTTCATTCGCGAAAATTTTACTATATTCACCCTCTTCAAAATCGGTGTAAATTTCCGTAATGCGTTGAATTGCTTCTTTGTGTAATTCTTTTCGTTTGTTACCAAGACTACGTGACATTTTGGAATAGAACGGATTATTTTTTTCTTCGAGCTCTGTACCTGTTGCGTTAATTAACTGAATTTTGCCCCTTCGCTCTTTATATTTTTGAGCCGTAACAATCCAAATATAAGTTGAAATACCCGTGTTGTAGAAAAGTTGATCCGGTAAAGCAATAATTGTTTCAAGCATATCGTTTTCAATAATCCACTTTCGGATGTCGCTTGTTCCGCTTCCTGCTCCGCCACTGAACAACGGAGAACCATTGAAAACAATAGCAATTCGACCGCCTGTTGAATTTGACGTTTTGTCCGTTTGATCCCGTTTTAATTTTGAAATCATGTGTTGTAAAAACAAAAGTGAACCATCGCTGATCGGCGGCAACCCCGCTCCAAAACGACCATTGTAACCATATTTTTCCGACTCATCCTTGATAAACCGTTCGACCTTTCTCCATTCAACTCCAAACGGCGGATTACTAAGCATATAATCGAATTGCATTTCGCTCAAACCATCTTGTGTGAATGTGTTACCAAATTTGACATGTGTTGTGTCTTGATTTTTAATGAGTAGTTCCGATTTACAAATTGCGTATGATTCAGGATTGAGTTCTTGCCCGAAAACCTTAATTTCGCAACCATGATT
>JAITIZ010000077.1 GCA_031279215.1 Planctomycetaceae bacterium | reverse complement strand
GAAAGTTGAGAGTGGATAGTGTCGCAAGCGGATTACTACCAAAACGGTAATCATTCCGCATGCGACACTCTCAACTCTCCACTCTCAACTACAGTATGTTGCCCTTTCAGGGCGTTGGGGTGGGAGGGGGAACTTAAACCCACCCCGTTGGGGCGGGCTATAATCCTAACACCCCTAGCGGGGCTAATATAAAAAACAAAAATTCCACTGATATATTACAAAATAACAGTATTACTCAACGAGATTGCTTCTGTTTCCATTGTTACGGTTGTTACGGCAAAATAATTTTATTGAGATATTTTGATTGAACATTTCAGTACAATTATTTTTTTTGTTTTTTACGCACATTATTTATTAAGGGTGTTAAAATGTTGGATAAATTACTAAAAATTACCGGAACACTGGCACTTTATGGTTGTACCAGTATGTTTTTGGCAGCGGTTATTTTGGGGGCTTACTTGAAATATGCGTGGCAGATTGACCATGAAAAATGGATCAAAATGCTTGCGATTGCTCAAGGGTTTGAAATTGCCGATATTCAGCGAGCAGTGGAAGACCGTATTGCGGAGATGAGTTACGAGGAAGTTTTGGAAGTACGCGCCAAACGGACACGGGAAGACGAATTTCAACGCGAATCCGTTGCACAAACAATCGTAATTGCCCCGCCGCCCGCTGAAACACCAGTTGAAGAAAAAAAAAAAGCGGAACAAAAAGATGATTCTCTGATTAAAGCATTTGAAAAAAGATTGGCAGAAGAAAAAAAGAAAGCCAATGATGCCGGAATTGCCGAAGAAACGCGGTTACTTGAAGAGATGGAGCCGGAACAGGCGAAAGAAGTAATTCGTCGTCTTATCAAAGATGGTGCCATGCAACGGGTTTTGACAATGTTGTTGGCAATGGAGGAAAAAAATCGCGGTGAAATTTTGTACGCAATGCAAGGTGAAGAAGAACTCAAAGACCTTTGCGATATTCTACAACGTATCGGTAACGGTGAACCGCTTACCTCGTTAATCGACAACGCCGCCAAAAATACAACCGAAGAAACAAACAATTCCCCAAATCAAAATACACCAAAATAGACTGTTATTTCAGCTTCTCTTGACGTGTTTTATTTCGGTATTTTATTGCTTGAGGATATTCAAAAGTTTTTTGATGATGTCAATTGTCGTTTTGGTAATCCCCCCAATATCATTGACATCTCTCAAATCGTAATATTATTATTTTTCCGACTGATTTACGTAACAAAACGAGATTACTCACGTGTCATTTTATAGAGGTTGTTATATTTTTTTTCCCAATCTGTAATGACTTGGTTTTTTGTTTTGATTTGTTCTTGCAGTGTGTTAATCTGTAATTGTTGATACAAAAATAACAGAACGCCGCCGATAAAGTAAACGATAATCAGACGTTGCCATAGTTCTATATTGAAAGTTAATAACAACACACAACCAATAAAACAATAAATAATGGGCAAAATCCATGCCGTGTCGAAGGTTAATAAAAAATCACGGAATCGTTGTTGTAATGATTTTGGCGGTTGTTTCACTGACCATTCACGTCTTACCGCACTTTTGAAAAGATATTGATCAACCTGTTGGCGGACTATTTCCAATTTTTCACCGGAGAGTAAACCGTTGTCAACAAGCAATTTAAAACCGGGACGCAATGTCCAATCGGAATTTCGGATTTCCTCCGCCAAAACAGTACGGTTTGCCGATGTTTCAATATCTTCATAACAGATTGTTAATCGATGATCGGTTACGGGAATTTCTGTAATATCCTCAAGAAAGTGTTCAATCGCTTTTGTGTCCACTTCCCATTCATCTTGACCAAAATTGGTAACACATTTCGATAATTCTGTTGCGTAATTGCCGAAATGTTCCAATCCCCAGACAGCAAGTCCTTTGGCTTTGGACTCGGTACAACCGGAGAATAATACACCAATACCGATTGGACGTTGCTGATAATCCAGTTGATCGGACGATTCCGAAACAAGATAGACCGAGAAGGTTTCGTTTGTGTTACGAAAAACTGCCAAACCATATCCGTTGATGTATTCGCTAATCTGTTCATCAGACGGCAAACTCCACCTGTAATCGTTATTTTTACCTCGTGTGTAAATCGAATAGTTCATTGAATTTTACCACTCAAAAAGGTTCTGTTCGAGTTTTTCTCCGATTTCCACTCTTACTTTACGGAGACGTTTTTCCAACCGCTTGGATGTTCCGTTTAACTGCCAATAGAACGGTAACAGAAAACGAATAAACGGACATCGTTGCGCAACATGATAGGTTTTCCATTGGAGTTGGTTGACGGTTTTTTCCAATGAATGTTGGATCGCACATAACACCGGCAATTCACAATGTTTCGGATTATAGTGTTCACCTGCCCGCACAACATATCGTTCTGTTCCGGTACCTTGGTAAACCACACAACCGGTTGTTTCAATAGCACAATAATATATCTTATCAATTTTCCTGTTCTTACGTAACTCAAGAACATATTGAGCAATTCGTGATTTTAACTGTTGGTAAAGAGCTTTATATCCATCGCGAGAATAAGTTTCCGCCCGCATCAAAACAATAATGACGGTATGTCCTTCGGTGATGTTACTTTCAGCGAGACATTTTACCATGAGTTCCGGTTTATTAATGTTATCATTTTGTTCGCCAAGCCATTGTTTGTTATGGGATTCTGGTTCCATCAATGCAATACAATCAATACACCAGAACGACACATCCGCTCCATTGAGAAATTTTTGTGCTTTTACCGTACCGGTCGGATTGCCGTTCTTATCTTGTTCGGTATCTGTACAAAATCCGCCCGGAATATCCCATATCTGAAACAATAATTCGGGCGTTTTTTGACCATTATCGTTCTCATATAACAGTTGGTAATCAAACTCATCCGGTTCCGGTGTACCGCCGTAAGTATTGGTGGGATTTTCGCTAAACTCCTTGATTTTCTTCAACGCCTCCTCAAGTTTTGCGCTCGTCGGAGAAGTATGAGGGTTTTCTTTATCCGGTGCCGGACGAAGTTCGTAATCGCCGAACTGGAATGATGGTTTTTCCAGATGAGGATACATCGCCGCAAGTAAACTAGTCTTGCCGACACCGGTTGGTCCGGTCATCACAATTTTAACTGTTGGTGTGGACATAATAGTGAATGTAGTAAAAGGATGAATTTTGGTAAAGGATTCAGTAAAATTTTTGAAGTCGAAATTCAATGAACATTGGGGATATGGAGGACATTTCCAAATTGAAAATTATAAATTCATGATTACTCAACGATGTTACTTATATCCCCGCTGTCCCATTTGTTTCCTTGAAAAAAATTCCATGGAATAATTACAACGTTTATTGTGAAAAATCTCATTTTGATCGATCCAGTTCGATTCGAAAATATTCAGGGATTGAGGGGCGAGGTTCGATAGGGGTATTGATAGTATCGAGATATTTAAGCATCTTTCGACAATAATCCTCCCATTCATAAACTTGCTTCTGGTACTTGGAAAGGTCATCTTGAGTTTTTTTCAACTCCGTTTTCAATTTTTCTATTTCATCTACTAACGATTGGTGGGGAGGTTTGCTGGGGTTGGTTGTTAACGTATCAATTGTCGTTTGAGCTGCTTGGAGTTGTTCTTTGGTTTTATCGAGTGCGTTTTGTGTTGCTGATAATTTATTTTTAATATTTTCAAGTTTTTTTTGTGTTTCAAATAAGTGGGTCTTGGTCGTTCCCAGTTCTACATACAAATTACGACAAACTTGTTCTGCTACGTATTTTATCGCAAAAGGATAGGCAACGTATCCGCAAACTCCTAATACAAGGACGAGGAGGAGAATCCACTCCAACGGCGTGAAAAAGAATCTAAATACAGGGACTGCTTTCATATCAGGAAATGGGGTATAGTTTCAGGAACATTATAATATCGTAACAGCAGTGTTGCCGATACGGTTATACTTCTATATTGCGGGCAGTGTTTTTCAAATGTTCAACCTTATCCTGCCATTCGTTACAAAATTTTGTATCGGCTTCTTTTTGTTGAAACACTTCCTGCCAAATTTCGCTGCGGTGGGCGGCATAAAAACTGCTCCAAATATGTTGGGCAGCAAGGGAAGAACCGGTGCGAAAGACTGCATCGTGTAAGTCCTCTACTATTGCAAAAAGGGCGACCGACGGTTCTGCGGCGCAATTTTCCAATAGTTTTATCGCATTAGCAACTCCTTTTTCAGCCGCTCTCCGTAAATTTTCGATCAGTTGCTCAATGTCTAATCCTTGTTTCCAACCAAACGTACTATGTTCTTCACGATCCGTATTCAGTACATTGAAACACGGCAAAACTCTTGGTAACAGAAAACTGCGGAATGATAATGTAACTGTTTCAAATTGTCTGATAACATCGGCAATTTGTTTGGCGTTTTCTTGTGCTTTTGGAGTTTCGCCGAGTGTTGCGATTTCATCGGCAAGCGACGCCCACCATGATTTTTCTTTTCCGTTCTCTTGCTGAAAAACGACCTTGCCCAACTTCCCGCCGTCTTCCGCAAGAAAACATTGTTTCACCTCATCCCGCAAGTCATCAAAAATTTGATGCAGGGTAATATCCAACTCATTAAAGTATTTCACGGTAAGACGGCGAATCAACTGACAGTATAACGAAAAAGCATCTGTCATACGATTTTTGGCTGCTGTTTTTTTCATATCGATTGGTTCCGGCAATCCGGGAATTGTTTTCAAGTCTGTTTCGATTTTTTTGACCGCATTCAAAAACACTTCGTTGGCATGGTATTGTGCTTCTTTTTTTGTTGTTACTAAATCATTCAGTTTGACGGCAAGATTACCGCTGATATCGTCTTGAAACATTGATTGTGCCTGCATTGCATCTTTATCGATACTATTATTCTTGGGAAACAGAGCAGACAATTTCGCTGTTAAATCTGTAACACTGTGAAGCAGCCGTTGTACTTCTTCAAAACGTTTTGTGTAAAGGATTTGATCTAAGGTGCTTTGATTACCGGCAATACCGTTGAGTATGCGGTCAAATTCTTTATGAACTGCTGCGGTATCAGAACAATCCAACTCAATATATTCCGCAATATTTTTGAGTGAACTGTTACGGAAATCCTCCGGCAGGAATTTCAAGGCTTCAACTGTTGCCGGAATTTGCTTATCGCTTGCGAAAACATTAACAATAAAATAAGTCCATTTTTCGGCAGGTAATTCCGGTATTGCTGATTTGACCAACGAAAACAGGCGGACATCTTCTTTGCGAATTCCGCGAATGTTGACTTTTCGCAACATTATTATTGCATCGATATTGCGTCCGAAATCTTTCATTAAACGTTCTTCGGCTTCGAGGACGGCACGGTCGCCAAGACCGGGCGTATCGCCGAGCGAAATTTTCTCACCGGTAAGTGAAGGAAATCGGCAATACACTCTTGCTGATTTTACGGCAGCCCAAAACGATAAATACTGACCATTTTCATCGCTTTTGGCAGTGAATTTTCGGATTTCACTTTTCTTAATCCGTTTTTGTAATTCGCTAAAAAACGGACGGTATTCGTGCAACTCGTTCTGTAATCGTTCGATAAATTCGATTTCGTCGGAACGTTCTTGTGTTTTCACGTCGTCGGGCAATGATTCGGCAAAAGCAGAAAGAGTTGACGGTTGCGGCAAGCCGAAATTCCGGTAATAGGGGGCAACAACTTGTTCCAAAAATTCCGATTCACTGTAAAATTCAATATCGGCGTATGCTTCGGTAACATCGGCGTTTTCGAGAATTGCTGCGGCACCGGTGCAATCGCCTTTGGCTCCGGTTGGAATTTCTTCATCGGCGAGACCCGTTAATTTTTGCAACAAAGTACTTTTCCCTTGTCCGGCGTTACCGACAACACCGATATTCAATGTTGAACGGTTAAAACGGCGTTGTAGTTGGTCAAGACTTTTGATGTGATCGGGAATGAGGTTATTGACAAAATGAGTGATTTCCGCTTGACGTTCTTGGATAACAGATTTTTGTTCATCGGCAAAAGATTTTTGCAACGATTTTGTCAACAGGTCGGAACAACCGTACAATGCATCGGTTACCTTGCGAAGATGGGCGATCATTCGACCGGTTTTTTCGGCAATCGGTTGACGGCTGGCGATAATCGTATTAATTGTGTTACTTCGGGACATTGTTGGATAATGTTTGGTAAAGGGGTAAAGTTAAACGTTGCAAAAATAGTTATTGCGGATTTAGTTTTGACGCATCAAGTTTTTGACCTCGATCTATCATGTCTTTTAATAATTGTTTCATCTGCTGATTTATGTTACCAAGTTCCGACGGTGAAAGAGATTGATTGCGTCTTCTCTCCCACCACTCGCCGTATTCTGGACTTAATACACGCATTAAGTTTTCAAGCCATTCTCGTTCTTGTTTATATTGTTCTCTTTCTTGTTCATATTTCTTATTTAAATTCTCAAGCCAAGTAATGGCTTCGTTATATTCTTTCAATTTTTTCTCAACTTCTTTCCGTGCATCGTTTGTTTCCTTTTCTCTTTTATCGGCTTGTTTCCATGCATCATCTGCTAGTTTGGTTCTTTTGTCGGCTTGGGCTATTCTGTCATCTGCTTCCTTTTCTTTCTCATCGGCTTGGGCTATTCTGTCATCTGCTTCCTTTTCTCTCTCATCGGCTTGGGCTATTCTGTCATCTGCTAGTTTCATTTTACGGTTTGTTTCCTCATCTTTGTTTTGTGCTTCAACTATTCTAGCCTCTGCTTCCTTTTCCTTCTCATTGGCTTGGGCGATTCTGGCTTCTGCATCCTTTTCGCTCTTCTCTGCTAGTTTTGTTCTTTTGTCGGCTTCACGCATGTTACGTTTTGTTTCCTCATCTTTTTTTTGTGCTTCAACTATTCTGTCATTTGCTTCCTTTTCCATCTTATTGGCTTGGGCGATTCTGGCATCTGCGTTCTTTTCGCTCTTTTGTGCTTCAACTATTCTAGTATCTGCGTCCTTTTTCTCCTCATTGGCTTGGACTATTCTGGCATCTGCGTCCTGCCTTGCTTTTTCCAATTCTCCCCGTTTTATTTCTATGTCCTGTTTTGTTCTCTCTACGGTTTGCCGTTCCATGCTTGCAAGTTCCTTTGCATTTTCTGCCTGTCGCTCTTGTGTTGTTGCGCACTCTATGCTATCATTAGCTTCTTTTTCCCGTTTTTTTAATTGAGTCTCTTTTTCTCTTACGGCATTTTCTCGTTTGGCTACTTGTGTCTCTTTTTCCGTTACGTCTTTATCATGTTTTTCTATTTGAGTTAGTTTTTCCGTTGTGGTTTTTTGTTTTGAATCGGCATCTGCCATCTGAACAGATGCTTTTCTAAGGCAATAGATGGACATAATTATTAACAAAACCGCAAGGGCAATCAAAAATACAGAAATATTCTTTGTGTTAATAGGATTCATTGTGATATTAGGGGTTAGGTGTTAAATTGAAACAAAAAAACTAGCATTTAACTCTACGGAACGTTATCCTTTACCGCTACATAATACTTGAAAAATTTATCGGTCTCTTTCAATTCATCAGGAATATTACCTTGATAAACTTTAATAACGTTATCCGCAACTTTCACTGCTTTAATTTTTTCTTTTTCTGTAATTTTCGTTAATTTTTTGATTTGACTGGTGTATTTCTCTAATTTATCTGTGTCTTTACGATTTTTGCGAACGATATCAAGAAACCAGTTATTTTTCAGC
>JAITIZ010000621.1 GCA_031279215.1 Planctomycetaceae bacterium | reverse complement strand
CCCAATTTGGCGTACCTACAAGCAAAAAGACAATCCAACCCAATTACTTGGTTACACGCATGTGTACAACTTCTTGACGTTAATTCTTCCGTTCATCGAACAGCAAACGGTGTATGATTCCATTCACTCTAAATGTCAAGAAAAAGCCAATACTTCGGGAACAACCAATGCCGACAATGCGGATGGAGCCACATTTCAAAATTTTGATATTGCCGCATTCCGTTGTCCGTCCGATCTTTACGCCAAGTTATTTACCGGTAATTTAACTCGAACAAGTTATCATGGTTGCTTGGGTGATACACTTTGCCGTTGGGACAGTTGGTGTGTTGCCACCACCTCTCCAACATACGCCGAAGGAAACAGAATTGAATTTTTACCACATGGTATTCTTGTCCGGTATGACTATAAAGTTATGGACATGGGGGAAGTAACCGATGGAACATCCAATACGATTATTCTTTCCGAATCACTTGCCGGCAGGAATCAGGATAATGAAGATAAGTACAAAATTGCTGTTGCCGCACTCTCCAAAGCCGAAGCATCAACCTTCACTCCTCAAGATTGTTTGAACCTGAAAGGCAATGACGGTGATCTCAAACAGCATAGCGGAACCGATGTCGGGCGCGGAAGAAAAGGTGTTCGTTGGGCTTCTACTCAAAACGGTTATTCCGGTTTTCACACGATTCTCCCGCCTAATTCACCGTCCTGCGCTTTTCGTGATACCGCTCCTCATAATTATGCACTTGAAGATATCGGAATGATTTCTGCAAGTAGTAATCATAGCGGCGGAGTTGTCGGCGGTCTGCTTGATGGTTCCGTTCGTTTTATTTCTGAAACAATTGATTGCGGTGATTTGTCTCAAATCACCATGCCAACCCATTCGGGTAAATCTGTTTATGGTGTTTGGGGCGCAGCCGGAAGTATTGCCGGTTCTGAGTCCAAACCCCTGCCGTAAATCCGCGTCTGTTCAGAACCGCAAGCGTCAGGGGAAACTCTTCAACAAAGAACCGTAACAATAAAACATTACCGTCCTTTGTTGAAATGAAAACTGCGTCCGGTTTTCTGAATAATAAACACAAAAATATTTTAGTTTCTAAGTTTATTTTCCATTTCACCATAATTTTTAAGGAGATTATTCAATGAAAAAACAAAGTCTTTACAATTTGAACAAAAACGGTTTCACTCTTGTGGAATTACTTGTAGTTATCGCAATTATTAGTGTTTTGATTGCGTTACTGTTACCGGCGGTTCAGGCAGCGCGCGAAGCGGCGCGGCGTTCACAGTGTGTCAATAACCTGAAACAGTTATCGCTGGCAATTCACAATTTTCACGACACCAACACCTTTCTACCAGCCGCCGGTTATTCGAAACATTTTATGGCAGCTCCTAACGAATCGGAAGGAAAAACACCACTGGATAATACCATTGCTATCCGGCGAGAAATCAGTTATCTGGCGCAAATTCTCCCGTATATCGAACAACAATTTGTTTACGAAAGAGCATTGGAAGACGCCCAAATCGGACTCGGTGATGCTGACGGTAATAGCCGTGCTCCTCGTGGTCCCAGTTCCGGTAATTATACAATTAGCGGTACAAAATATCTGACTCCATGGACAACCAAAATTGGAACTTTTCTTTGTCCTTCCTCGCGAAACCGAACTATTGCCGAAGATCAACCCGGTTTGACCAGTTATCATTGTAATCGCGGCGACTTATGGGTTTATTGGGATTGGTACACTGTTGCACGTAGTCCGTTTGTGATGCATGCGTCAGGAATTATGTTCGGTTTTGAAGGAATTCCCGATGGTTTGAGTAACACGGTTTTCCTTTCGGAAATGTGTATCGGCGATAATAAAGTATCACAATTTATTCGAGGAGGAATCGGTAATCCCGCTACAAATTCGGACAATAATAAAATGTCTCCGGTAAGTGTTTGTATGGATATTCGCGGCAGCGATGGAGAATTTAACACAACGGCTAAAAAAACGGCAACTATTGGTCGTTATTGGGGAAGTGTCAGTTGGAATCGCGCAACGTTATTTTTTACGATTTTACCGCCTAATTCACCGTCTTGTGGTTATCAGGATAATGATGAGGCTAAAGTATTGACAACGCCAAGTAGTTTTCATGCCGGCGGTGTCAATGTTGCGTTGGGAGATGCTTCGGTAAGATTTTTTTCCGAAACGATTCACACAACAAATCTTAGTTACACAATCACCAATGGAGTGGATGGTTTTCCAACCGGCGGAACCGGTGATTTGAAAAATTACACGGGACCAGCAATTTACGGCGTTTGGAGTCAACTCGGAACACGAGCAGGCGGCGAAAATCCGGTTATGCCGTAATTTCATTATTGTTTTTAAAATTGTTTTCAAAACTGTTTTCAAATTTTTAGTTCAATATTTATTTTCACATTCAACAATTACAATTAAGGAGATTTCCATGAAACGAACAGCTTTTACTTTAGTTGAATTACTTGTAGTCATTGCGATTATTGGAGTTTTAATTGCGCTGTTACTTCCGGCAGTTCAAGCTGCACGGGAGGCGGCGCGACGTTCGCAATGTCTAAACAACACCAAACAACTCGGTTTGGCGTTCCACAATTTTCATGCGGCGCAAAACCGGTTTCCCGCCGGCTCTTATGAGCCGATTTGGATGAGTTACAAAAGAGCGGGTAACCCAACTCAAACTATCGGCAATGTCAACTACATCGGATTTCTGATGACGTTGGCACCGTTTTACGAACAACAAGCGATTTATGATGCCGTGTCTGCGGAATGTTCCAAACATGCGGCAATGAATCCTGACCCTACCGATTACAATGCCGTTCACCCGGGGAATGGGACTGTTTACCGTGAAGCGGTTATTGCTAATTTACGTTGCCCTTCAGATGCAAACGCTTTTATGAAGGGAAACGATCTTGCCCGAACAAGTTATCATGGCTGTTGGGGTGATCTGATTTGTCAAGATGATGATCAATTTGTGCGTGGTGTTTTGGCTCGTGGAGATTATATCAAAGTTGATTCCGGTTCCATTACCGATGGAACCAGCAACACGGTTGCGGTTTCCGAATCACTCTGTGGTCTTTACAATGATCTCAATGAACCAAAATATAAAATCGGTGTTGTTCAACTTGCTTCTTCGACATTTACACCCAAAGATTGTCTTGACCAAAAAGGAAACGGTGACGAAGTGATTTCGTCGGCGGTATCAATGACTTATGGGAAAAAGGGTTGCCGTTGGGCGTCGGGACAGATGGGGTATTCCGGTTTTCAAACGATTTTACCGCCCAATTCTCCGTCTTGCGCCACGAACGGAACCGCAACAGGAACCTCCTGGATATTGGAAAAGAAGGGTGTTCATTCGACCAGCAGTTATCATAGCGGCGGTGTTGTTGCCGGAATGCTCGATGGCTCCAGCCGGTTTGTTTCCGACAACATTGATTGCGGTAACGATTTCACTCAAAATCCGGCAATTACCTTTTCCAAAAAATCACCATTCGGCGTTTGGGGCGCAGCCGGAACAATTAACGGTGCTGAATCTGTAAAATTGCCATAATCGTTTCAATAAAAAATTCTGATTATTTCGGAATTTTTTTGGGGGGATAATCAATTCGTTGATTACCTCCCCTAAAAAAGATAAAACAATCGTAATATCTCAGTGGAATAATTTTTTTGGTTCTATTC
>JAITIZ010000558.1 GCA_031279215.1 Planctomycetaceae bacterium | reverse complement strand
CCAATTCGGACTTCTGAAATTTTTTCGCCGTTATGGAATAATTGAAACAATAAATAATCGGTAATAATAAGATTGTCAAGTGATGTTTTATAACGTTCAAATTGTTCTCTATATTCTTTGTCGTTGAGGTCTTTGTCAATATCTTTTGCCTCGATGTAAGCAAAAGGAATATTGTTTTTGTTAGTAAGTACATAATCCGGCGCACCGCATTTTATTCGCTGCGGCTCATTGACAATCTGCATTTTCTTTGAAGTAAAAACGTTTTCAAACAAACTTTTCAACGCAGGACGATAACTATGTTCAGTGACGTTACCAGCTTTATACAATTTGCCGATTTCGGAAATATATTGAGTTATAAAATGTTGCATGTTGTATTTATCTCTTTCATTATCTGTTCAGTTTCACACAAAACGGTAATTATTTTTTGATAACATTGGACATCGTCAAAATCTAATTTTCTATCTTTGCTAGTTTATTATTTTTTACGAAACAATAACTTCCCTTTTAACTTTAATGAGTGTACCGGAATTGATCTGAAATTGTTGTGAAGTTCGGGAAGCCAACACCGGATCATGTGTTGCAATCACAAGCATTGTTGTTTTTGAAAGTTCCAGCAACAAATCACCAACCATTGTTGCACTATTCCGGTCAAGATTACCAGTGGGTTCATCAGCTAAAATCAGAGACGGACTGTAAACCAATGACCTCGCAATAGCAATACGTTGCCGTTCACCACCGGAAAGTTCCGCCGGACGATGTTCCAAACGGTCGGCAAGACCAACATGTTGCAATAAAAAACATGCCCGATTATATTGCTCTTTTGAAATCCGACCCTCACCTAAAAACGGTATTAAGACATTTTCCAACGCAGTACATTGCGGCAAAAGATGGTGTTCCTGAAAAACAAATCCAATTTTGTACCGCCGAAACTTAGGTAATTCTTTTTCAGATAACGACAAAACTTGAATATTGTCAAGACAAACCGAGCCGGAACTTGCTGTTTCCAGTGTACCGAGAATACTCAACAACGTGCTTTTACCGGAACCGCTGGGACCAACAACCGATAAACTCTGACCAAGTTCCAACTCAAACGAACAATCACCAAGAATCGGTAACCAACCGGAACGAACCGGATATTTCTTACTAATCTGTGAAACAATAAGCGACAATAGAGAATCCCTCAAAACAAGTTAAAATCATTTTTTATTTTTCTTTATCCATTGGGACAAAAATTTTTAACGGTTCCGCCGACAATAGTTCTGCCCCACAACAAAATAAATAATTATAATTTTCAATTCGTAATTATCAATCACTAATTATCAAATCATTAATTATCAATTATTATCAAGCTGTTTTAATCGGTCGATTCGTTTAAGCACCCGCTCTTTGCCGAGAACTTCAAGCGTTTCGAACATTCCAAGCCCCACACTTTTTCCTGTTACAGCAACACGTAATGCGTGAATAATTTGTCCGGCTTTAATTTGTTTTCTTTCCATAAACTGTTGCATTAACTGTTCCAGCGAAACACTATCAAACGAATCCTGTATTGCCAACTCGTCACGAAATTCACGCAAAAGCATTTTAGCCTCCGGCGGTTCGGAAATACGTTTCGCAAACGCTGTTTCATCGTAAGGAAATTCGTCGTCAGGTAAAAAGAAATCGGAAAAATCCAGAATGTCGCCGGCAACTTTGATGCGGTCACCAGCAGACCGAATAAGCGGAACAAAAAATTCAGGAAACGGAGCATCAGGAGTGAGCAAACCGGCTTTTTCAAGAAACGGCGCACAAAGTAACGCCTTTTCCTCAACCGATTTAGTCAACATGTGTTTTTCCTGAAACGAAAAAAGTTTTTGCGGATCAAATGACGCCGCACCTTTGGTTACTCCGTCCAACGAAAAATGCACAATTAAATCTTGCAGATTGAAAAATTCCGTTTTATCGTCCAACGCCCAACCAACCAACGCCATATAATTAACAATCGCTTCCGGCAAATATCCAACCTTTTGATAAAAATCAACAATCACCGGATTAAATCCATCGGTTGTTGTTTCCAGACCAATTCGGTCGGCAATTGATTTGCCGTGCTGAACCAGTTTGGCAAAATCTTTATTTTTGAGATATTTATCCAATTTCCGTTTACTGAGTTTTGTTTTACTGCCCGGCTCCGCAACAAACGGCAAATGAGCGTATTCCGGTAACAGATAACCCAACGATTGGATCATAAAAATCTGACGCGGTGTATTGGACAAATGCTCTTCCGCCCGAATAACGTGCGAAATCTCAAAATCCTGATCGTCAACAACATTCGCCAGATGATAAATGAATGAACCATCCGCACGCTGAATTACATGATCTTGCTCGGTTGCCCAATCAAATACAACCTGACCACGAATTAAATCATTGATAATCAGTTGACCTTCACGCGGCATTTTAAGCCGAATCACACCTTGCCTGCCTTCCGATTCAAATTGTCGGATATCGGTTTCTGTTTCAGCCATCCACCGACGGCTATACGTAAACGTTTTTTTTTCGGCAATTGCCGTTTCACGTTCCGCCTGAATTTCCTCCGGCTTGGCAAAATCACGATAAGCGTAACCACGCCAAATCAATTCATCAACCGCCGCCTGATATTTTTCCGAACGCTGTGATTGATAATACGGTGCGTGTGAACCGCCAACACCAGGTCCTTCATCCCAATCAATGCCAAGCCAACGCAACCCGTTCAAAATCGGTTGTAACGCTTCATCGATATTGCGTTCCTTGTCGGTGTCATCAATACGTAAAATAAACTGTCCGCCGTGTTTCCGTGCAAAAAGCCAACAGAATAACGCTGTTCGGACTCCGCCAATATGAAGATAACCAGTCGGACTCGGCGCAAAACGTGTTCGTATCATTTGAATTTTTTTATTTAATTTTTTAATTAAAAATTACTTTGTCCCATTGGGTCTTTATCGTCCCTCATGTTCTTAAAATTTTCAGAGTAGGGTCTAGGAACATAAGGGACAAATGAGCAAAGGGAATAAATGAGACAAATAATCCTGTTCCAAAACAATCAGAAATTTTGCCGTCAATGCGCAAGTGCCTGTTCAAATTCTGTTAGTGTTTCGCAATCCAATGCAAGTTCAAAAAGTGAATCCAACGCAACGGGATCCGTATAGGAATTTACAGATTGCGAAATAGAACGAGGAATTTTTTTAAAACGTTTATCAAGTATTTTGAGAATATCATGAGTTTTACCTTTAATTTTGCCTTCTTTTATTCCTTCTTTTATTCCTTCTTTTATTCCTTCTTTTATTCCTTCTTTTTTACCTTCTTTTATTCCTTCTTTTTTACCTTCTTTTTTACCTTCTTTTATTCCCTGTAGGAATAGTTCTTCCAATGTTGAAGTAACCATTTTTTGGGTCTCCTTTTTATCTAAAACTTTTGAAAGTGTTCTGGCGACCACTTCGGTACTAGTTTTTGTTACAGCCAGAAAGTAACGTGTTAGTGAATTTAACCAACCGGAAGTTCGCGGATCCTCTTTAACTTCTTCAAAATATCCGACGATTCGATCGAAATTTTCCGGTAATGTTCCTTGTGACGCAGATTGTAACGTGTCCAAAAGAGCAACTAATGCCGGCGGTCCGTTTAGGTCTTTCGGTTGAATTTGGGACAGATCAATCACAATTACCGGAACCGATAAAAAATGACGATCCGCTCCCGGCGGCAGCGATACCAAATCGCCCATCTGTAACAATTTTTTCCAAGGAACTTTTCCGTGATAAAGCAACACAACAAGCGAATACGGATATTTGCCGTCACGAGTTTTCATTGTTCGGGGATGTGCTTCGCAGGTTTCGTAAAATTCCAATAATTTACGGATACAACGAAGACAAAACCGTTTGATTTTTTTCGATTGATGCTCAAAAAAGAGGAATACTTTTGCATGACCGCCGTTTTTGAATTTTGCTGAAAAACGCAGATCGCCGATTACTTCTTTCAATTGGGCATCAATTGTTGTTGGTGATTCACACTGAAGTGAACCGAAATCAATGATACGAACAATTTCGGTATTACCGTAATACTCCAGTAAACCCGCAAACAACTCAGTATCAATGAGAAAATATCGTGTCAGTAAGTCGTGCGGATGGGCGAGTTCAACGGACACAGTTAGGTTAGGAAATACCCGCATATTCAATCTCCTGTTTAAAAAATTTACAGATATTTTTGTATCGGTACACAACCGTGAATGATTACCAATACGAACCATTCACGGTTCACCGTTTTTAACGATCTGTAACTACATCAAACAGCCTCCGGTTTCGGAACAACATAAGGCGCACGATAATCACGTGTGGTCAAAGCGTTTGCTTCGGCGTTGTCGATGAAGACTTCGTTCTCAATATCAATTTTGAGCAAAGGTCCCAGTGAAAGCGGTGTTTTCTTGAGATCAACTCCGACTTTTTCCAAATGTTGTACGGTTCTAGCAAGTGTTGCTTCGTTATCGTCGAGTGATTTGACGGACTTGAGAGCTTCTTTGAGATCGTCCACTGAAATCTTATTTTTTTCACCGAGGTAATAGGACGTATTACCGAGGTGGCTGACAGCCGCCGAAAGTGCGCCGCAACGGGCATCGGCATGAGCCAGTGATGGATTCCGTTCCAGCACCGCTTCCACAAAATTACCGTAATGATTGTCGCCGCCGGTAAATTCCCGAAGTTGTTTTCCTTCGAGATCGTAAGCGTAAGAGACGGAATAGGATTGACTTTTGGCGGAACCTTGAATAACATAACCCTTTGTTCCATAAGCAATAACACCAACCTGAGTACCGAGATTTTCACCGACTGGAATATTCATATTTGGAGTTTCCAGACCGCGTGTTTCGAAAACCAAACACTTATCGCCGTAATCATAAATAGAAACTTCCGTATTGGCGACATCACCGGCGTCCACATAATCGGTGCCTTTTTCGACATCATAACCGAGCCGTCCGCCGTAAGAAATCACTGATTGCGGGAACTGATTTACATCAAGAAACCAACGGGCAATATCGGTTTGGTGGGGACCTTGGTTACCAAGATCGCCGTTACCGTAATAGCGTTGCCAATGCCAATCGTAATGAAAACGCGGACGTGTTACCGGTTTAATCTGTGCGGGTCCGCTCCAGAGATCGTAATCAATTCCGTCGGGAACTTTGTATTCGCCGAGCGGTCCAATTGCTTTACGGCGTTTGTAACAGAGTCCGCGTGCAAATTTTACGTCTCCGATTCCGCCTTCACGAATAAATCTGACCGCATTGATCACATTGGCACAGGAACGGCATTGCGTACCGGTCTGAACGACCAGACCATATTTTTTGGCGGCGGCGACAATCGCTTTACCTTCGTGAATATTGTAGGTAAGCGGTTTTTCGATGTAACAATGTTTACCCGCCTGCAACGCCCAAATAGCTGTCAATGTATGCCAGTGATTGGTTGCGGCACAAGTTACAGCGTCAACAGATTTATTCTCTAAAATTTTTCGGAAATCGTCGATAGCTTGTGGTTTGTAGCCGGTATTTTTTTCGATTTGCGCACATTTTTTTTCGGCTTGTGCGACATCGGGATCACAAAGGAACAGGATTTTTGTCCGTTTATCTTTTGAGAAAAAGCCGATATGGTCACCGCCGCGTGAACCGGCTCCGACGATAGCAATACCCAATTGTTCATTGGGACTCACCGCATTTTGTGCCGAGACACTTTTTGTTGCAACACCGGAAAACGCCGTTGCCGCAACACTTGCCGCAAACGACGCACAAAGTGAATCTTCCAAAAAGCGGCGTCTTGTAATTTTCGTCATAAAAAACCTCCAATAAAAGTAAATAGGAAACTTTTGATCAGTACAAATAGAACACTGCCATTATACTTATTGAAAAGTATTATCAAAAGAGAGGGGGGAATTTTTTAGTTAATAGTTAATAGTTAATAGCGGCGCAAGCGGATTACTTACCCAAATGGCAATAATTCCGCTTGCGCCGCTATTAACTATTAACTATTAACTATTAACTATTAACTATTAACTATTAA
>JAITIZ010000499.1 GCA_031279215.1 Planctomycetaceae bacterium | reverse complement strand
CGCATATTTAGACGTTTTTTGTATAAAAAACAGTGTTATTGGGACGCCGGTGTTTCTTCTAAAATTAGTTTTTAGAATTTCCCGAAAATAAAAACCGAATTTTAAAGTACAAGGAGTATTTTCAATCGAAATAATCTGAAACGTTGAATGTGATGTTTAACATCAATAAGCGGAGAATACATAAAACTTAAATTTCAAACAATATCAATTTTGCCAAAATTGTACAATTTTAGCAAAAATATTTTTCGTTATTGTAATCTAAATTATTTCCGATTTTTTTATTAACCACAGAGGACACAGAGAAGAATATTTTGTAATATTTCATTGGAATATTTATTTTTCAACTTTTTTGGGTTTATAAATTTGGTGAAAAATAAAATTGAAACCCTTGAGAGATTCCACTGCAATATTATTGCGCATTTTTAATTTGTTGAGATATAAAAATTCATTTACCAAACATAACCACACCCCGAAGCGGCATTTCCAATATAATTGTTGAAATTTATAGTATGATGAGTATAGGTTGATTGTAGGATTGTTGTTATCAATTATCGCACGGGATTTTTTGTAGGTTGTGCAATTTTTACATTTTTTTGTTTAGTTGTTTTTTGTTTCTTCAGCACCCCTGCAAATGAATGATAGGCTTTCTTGATATCTTTACCTACGTATGGTCTAAATGTCTTTTTGAGATAAGCAAGATACGTATCTTGTTTTCGCGGAGTTTTAAGTGCCGCCATAATCTTCTGATCATTCAACATCTGATCAGCAAGCCAATTTGTATATACGGTTGCTCCTTTTGCTGTTGTGTGCATTATATCAATCAATAGTTCAGAATCTTCTGCGTCTGGAATAATATCACGAAAATTTTTCAGGTATAAAACTTTACAATGTGGTTGTTGATTCAAAAAAGCAATGAGAGCTAAGAAACGATGATCTGATTCTGTAGTTGGTACTTCTGGTTTGTATGGATGTAATTTATACCAAACAGGCGGGATTGTGGCGATAAGAAAAATCTTTTTTGATCGACAATATTCAACTAATTTACGAACATCACGATCAAAATCATCTGAGTAACTACCTAAGTGAGTTTGGATGTTAGGATCGTTACCATAGCGTTTGATTGCATCTTCTATATCCTTTTTCTTTTGACTGGTACATTTTCTGTTTAATGTTGAACGTTCGATACTATTATAGTTTTCGTCTGTGTCCGCATTTTTTACTGAATTCATTATTGAACGTAGTGAAAAACGCGGCGGTAGAAAAATTGGTTTCTTTCGGATTGTTTCATTCGTAGTCATTCCATAAAGTAATTTTATATTTTGTAACGAAAAGTCGGTTAAATCTTTTAAAAAATGAAAAGAGTTACCGCGCTGCATCAATAACACATGTCCTTTTGAATAGGAGACTCCGCCTTTCATAAAATGCTCAAGCGTAATGACGATGACCTTCACATTTTTGGTTTCTTCGGGATATTTTTTTAGAATGCGTTCAGGTTCCCAAAAACAAATCCCGCCTTGACCAACTTTTCCAACAGGTACACCAAGTTTTTCTTCAAGGTCTTTACGGTAAGTATTTCCTGTGATGGAACAACCGCCAGCAATTAAGACTTCAGGAAGAGGTTTTTTCATTTTATGGTAAAGATGGACAAAATTAGACAAGTTCGGCATTATTTCTGTAACGTTTATGTATTTGTTGACAGTTTCTTCGTACCAATGCCAAATTAGCCCAAAAAATATTAATGTAAAAAGAACCGTCCAAATCGGAAACGGGAACTCTTTTAACGTTTTAAATTCAAACGGCAAGTAATAATGAGTTTTCCTATCCTGCCCCCCCCCCCCTATTTTAACATTGGTTTTTTCCATATTTTTTTTGATTTGAGTTGAAAAAGTGTTATTTTAACTTTGTTTAAACTTAGAACTGAAAGTAAATAAACGGTTGTACATCGTTTTCACCTATAAAAATGAGTGCAAACAGAATACAAGCGTATCCGAAACCTCGTAATATGGGATTCCATTTTTCGGTAAATGGGACTTCGCTTTTTTGTATGGAACAGAGCAAATCAAGTATCAATACACATATTCCATAAAACCAAAAATAAAGCCAGACATCTGTAATCCCTGTTCGTCCGGTATGTAAAATATTACTGATATAATGAACTGCGGCATGACAACTATCAGCACGGAAAAATATCCATGCAATACAAACAAGATTAAATGTTATAAAAATATGTAAAAACCACTTGAGCATATCCCATAGGAATGGAGTACCCACAATTATTGATCGTTGTTTGTCCCATGGCGTCCACTCTTCAGATTTACGACCGCCAAGCCACCATTTGTGAATCGCAAGATAAATTCCATGTAAACCGCCCCATACAACAAAGTGTAACGCTGCTCCATGCCAAAGACCGCCTAACAGCATTGTAAGCATATTATTGATATATGTCCGTACTTTCCCCTTTCGATTACCGCCAAGCGAAATATACAAATAATCACGTAACCAACCCGAAAGTGAAATATGCCAACGCCGCCAAAATTCCGTAATATTTGTTGAAAGGTAGGGTTGCCGAAAATTCAGCATCAATTCAATTCCAAATAAACGGCTTACTCCGCGTGCAATATCCGTATAACCTGCAAAATCACCATAGATTTGAATTGCAAAAAGGTAAGTTCCAAGTAATAACGTTACACCGCCGAATTTATCGGGTGTTGCAAAACATTCATTGACAATTGGTGCAACACCATCGGCAATGAATACTTTTTTGAAATAGCCCATCAATATCAATTGACAAGCACTATAAATCATTGCTCGTGTAATTGCTCGCGGCTTTTGGAATTGAGGAATCAAATTAGTTGAACGTTCAATCGGACCGGCAACAAGTTGAGGGAAAAACGCAACATAAAGTGCGAAATCCCAAAAATTTTTACAAGGCTTTTCATTTCCGCGATACACATCAATAGTATAAGCCATTGTCTGAAACGTGTAAAAACTGATTCCAACCGGTAACAAAATATTGAGCGTTACAAAATCAGGATGCAACCCAAGCGGCGCAACAACTCGCTCAAATGATTGAGCAAAAAAATTGAAATACTTGAAGAAACCCAAAATACCAAGATTGACCGCCAAACTTGTAATGAGTAACGCTTTTTTTGTCCCTTTCCGTTTTTCACCGCATTTGCCCATACTTTTAGCGATGATGAAATCAGTAATGGTCGAAATAAGCAGCAACGACAAAAATCGCCAATCCCACCAACCATAGAATACGTAACTCGCAAAGAGTAACATAATATTCTGCGGTCGATGTTTCAGGCAAAGGTAAAGCAACCAAACAACCAGAAAAAATACAGGAAAAACAAACGAATTAAATAACATTGAAAATCGACTAATTTTAAAAAATTGTTATGTTTAATTAAAATAATCTGAAACGGTTAATGTGCTGTTTAAGATCAATAAACAAAGCATACATAAAACTTAAATTTCAAACAATATCAATTTTGCTAAAATTGTACAATTTCTTAAAAATATTTTTGTTATTGTAATAAAAAACGATAGTACATACTTTCACCATGATCAAAATGATAACTCAAATTGATTTCATTAGTATTCTTATTTTTAATGGAATATTTTTTATTACAAAATCATATTAAAAACAATACGTTTCTTTATGATAATATATGATAATATCATGACAATCAGTGAAAATATAATGTAATATAAAAAAACTGTTTCGTTAAATTGTAAACAGACGAAGTATCCAATAATTATCAATCCTTGAACAGTCATATAAATTGACGAAACTATAATATGTGGGATTTGTTTTTCGTTTGCGAGTAATTGGTAAAGATGTTTCCGATGCGGTTGAAAAATGTTTTCACGTAAATATA
>JAITIZ010000344.1 GCA_031279215.1 Planctomycetaceae bacterium | reverse complement strand
ATAAACACAAAGGAGACAATTTATGTCAAACGAACAAAACCAGCAAGTTTCCGTACAAAAAAAGCAATCGTTAACACGAAGGTTGTTTCTTAAATGGGGAATCATAGGAGGTTTGGTTGCTCTACCTCTTGGATTGATTGCCTATCAGAAATTAAAAGGAAAGAAAAATTATGAGTATATTATCAATGGTCCCTTACGCCTAGAATCCGAAGGAGTAGTGTTATCCCTATCGGATTGGAAAAACCCCAGAGAAGATTGGTATTATTGGCCAGATCAACGAGCGTGTTTAAACGATCTAAAATCATATGGTGATAGATACAATATCGGTTATTGGCCACGCAAATCTATACTATGTCCTGGTGGATTCGATAATGATTGGAGTGAAAACGTAGTTATTTTGACCACCACTTTTAGTATCAAAAATGATGTTTTAGATACGTTTGTTGAAAAAGTTACAATTACTGCTGAATCTGAAAATAAAATTCTTTATTCGAAAGATGCTTATGTTAATGCCCCTCATAAAAAAATAGTTCCTTTTGGATATCAGGTTGAATCAGAACCTCCGGGGCGTTACCCAATGCCTAGAGAGACGATTGATTTTTGTTTTCCAGAAAAATACTTAGCACATATTACTTCAATTCGTTATCATTTTGAATCATTATGAGATTTGATAGATATCGAAAACTTTTAAAAACCTAATTTTTATTTGAAAAATGTTCGTAAATTTTTGTTTCTAAATACGAAATTTTTAAGAGATGGTTTTTTTAGAAATTTTTACAAAATTTTAATAATTAAGGAGTTTATGAATATGTCTTTTAATACTGACATCGAAAAATTTAATAAAATTCTTAATCGCTTAGAAGAGCGAAAGGATATTTTGTTTTATGCGTCTGCTTTATCTCAAAATTTACCAGTTGGTGAAAATGTTGCAGAATTAGCAGATTTAGTACCCAATTGTACAGTTTCCAAACCACCAGTAGTATTTCATTGTACATTGCCTGCGGCAGGATTTGGATGTACACCAACTACACCTATGGGTACTTTTGCTTGTGAAGTACCTGGAGGTGTGTTTGATTGTAAGGCGACATACACTAATAGTTGTCCTAATGGCAACATACATGAGTGTATCTCTACCGCAAATAGTTAATACGAATAATTGTTCTACAGGAAAAATATTTGAATGCGGCTCGTTTGGTTGTAAGGCTCCGCCAAATAGCCAAGGTACAACTGGTTTCGACTGTCTGAATGGATATGGATGTTATAAAAGTTTTGGATGTTCAAGCAATAAATTTGCTTGTAAAGATAATAACAATTTTAATTGTTGGACTTCTAATGAGTGTAAAACACTGCATGAATGTGGAGGGGCAAATTCTAAATTCAAATGTACAACAGGTCAACAAAATGAAAGTTATACATGTAAATCAAATTTTACTTGTGCCAATTCAAATTCGGTTACCTGTCCGAGTGGTCAGTATACGTGTAAAAATAGCGTATCATGTAACCCAAACGGGTCCCCTTTCACACCACCAGAACCGTAAAATCCATCAGTAAAATGAAATTTACAGATTATCCTGATTGTGTCAAAATTCTTTTTTCTCTGGAAAGTCACCAATTCTCAGAGAACAAGTATTTTTTGGCACAAAAGAATTTTCTTTCCATGATAAATTTTTTACAAACGACTTGTTCAGTGACCATACCTTTGATGGAACAAGTTGAAGATTTATGGAACCTGCTTTTCAGAAGAGAACGTTTTCATACGTTACAGAATTCTTCAAATGGATTTACATTATGTGAAACATTAAACAATAGACATGGAACATGTTTAGGATTATCAACATTATTTTTTTCATTAGCAATATCCTTGGGAATTCCCATTAGACCACTATTAATGGAAGGACATATTGCAACTGTTTTTATGGAAGGTGATGGTATTGTCATTGATCCATCCCGTTCTTCCTATGGTTTTTGCCCTATTCCGTTTGATATGAAAGATAATGATCATTTCAAAATACTCTCCCACGAAGAATTTTTAGCCGTTCATCTTTCGAATCGGGCATCACTTGTTTATGCCCGCGTGGGACTTATGGACGACGCGATATTTTTAATTGATTCCGCATTAGAGATTTTTCCTGATTACACGGCAGGTTGGATTAATCGTGCGGTAATAATGAAAAAATTGGAGAACACTAAAGAAATGCGATGTTCTCTTGACATAGCAAAATCACTCAATCCGGGTGTTCGTTACACCAGAGCCATTGAACGAATCGAAAACAATGAATTAATTACAACCTGAAAAACATGAACCAGACACAGGAAAACCAAAACGAAAAGAACAATATCTCCGACGATCCTTTGGAAATACTGAAGAAAGAGATTCTCACGATTATTGACGAAAAATTCGATGTTGAAGCGGTAGCGCAAATGGTCGAACAGATTGATCATTCAAAGAAAATCGAAAAGACATTTCTACATCTGAATGAACAGTATAACCGTAACGGATTCAACATTGAGGCAATGCAAAACGAATTACGTGATTTGATAATGGATGTAACGTTATTAAAACGTGCGCTAATGTCGTTAGGACAGATTGGTGTTATGGAACGCCAACGAATCGAAAAAGAATTAATAATAGAGTTATTTCCGCCCAAACAAGTTCGTGTTGGTTTGGGAGTTATTGTTGCTCAAGGACAATCGACGTTGCCTAGTGAAGAAGATTGTGAAAAACGAAAACATCTATGTAAGCAGGCTTGTTGTCGTATCTTTGAAGTTCATCTTAATGCCGATGAAGTAGAATCAGGCAGATTTGATTGGAATCCAAGGTCACCTTATTCTTTACATAAAAACCATGCGGGATGTGTTCATTTGATAGAAGGTAAATGTGCAATTTATCATAATAGACCAGCAACATGTTATACCTATTCTTGTAAAAAAGATTCTCGAATTTGGTTAGACTATGAAAAAGTAGAACTTAATCCATCACTTAAACAACGTCTTATTTCTGTTAATTTTTTACCTAAGGAAGAATTGACACAGAAACAAGACATTACATCATTGACAAAAAATATAAAACCACCAGATTTTTCCAAGTTGCGGGCAATGACTGTTCCAGAACCGACCAATAAATTTGTTCCGCCGCCAAAATCGGAACAAGAAACAGCCGTAACCTAAATAATTGTATTAAATTGTTACTCATACGAAAAATTCATTCGATTGCCCGATTTTTTAGTCGGGCATATTTTTTCTAAATAATCTACAATGAATAAAAATTTGACTTCTGAAAATCAGGAAATATCACAATTAAATCAAAAGACATATCAATCTTTTTTTGATAGAATTTGGGGATATATTGTACTCTTTTTGTTGATTTTAAACTTTTTCTATTTTTTCTGTTACAAATCCGGTTCACCATACACTTTCTATAATTCATTATGGTACGCTGATTTTCGTTACTGGTCGGATTGGATTTCGGGTTGTTGCTGGCTTGTTTTGGTTTGGACGATTGTTTCAACATTGTTGGTATTACTTATTCCGAAAAATGAAGAGCGGATTTTTCTTTTACGGCGTTCATTTTTTCAAAAAATGAACGGTTTACTTTTTGC
>JAITIZ010000409.1 GCA_031279215.1 Planctomycetaceae bacterium | reverse complement strand
GTTGCTTTGTCCAACGAACCGTCAACAATTTCCGTTGCCGAACCATCGCCCCAATTAATAATCCATTGAGTAATTGTTGCGTTATTCTTGTGGAGATCAAGGACATATTCGCGACCTTCGAGAATTTCGGGATCGCCGGAAATCCACGGAATTGCCGGAACGGTAATTTCCACATCAACCGTGTTGGCGTTCCATGTTCCGTCCTCGTCGGTTGCTTTTGCCGAAATCGTGAACAAACCGGACGTTGCGTAAATATGTGTTACACTTTGCGGATTCCCTGTAACAAGTTCCGGTTCCGTTCCGTCGCCCCAATCAATAAGCCATTCAGTAATTGTGTCATCGCCCGGATCGGAACTGGTCAGGTTCAGAATATATTCAATTCCCGATTTTGAGGAGTGTTCGCCTGAAATCACTAAGGTCGGCGCGACATTCCGCACAAAAATTTGTTTGGTCAATTCAAGTCGAAGTTCTTCAACCCGATCAGGCGTTTGATTTCCTGTTGTAATATCACCGCCGCGATTGTTTTCAATATAGAGACAATCGGCGTATAATTGATACATTCCTGTTGCATACGCCGTGCGGACTTTCCAGATTATATCGTCAACGGAATATTTGAAATTAACGTTCGGATTTGAAACATTCAGTAACACTTTTTTGCAATATCAATTTTGATTGAGATTTTAATTGAAATTGATTTTTAACTTGTCATCAAAAAGCATCTACCGGATTACTGATTTCTGAACGAAAAAAATCTAAAAATTAAAAATAAAATTAAATTGACGAAACAATAAAACCATTCGAAAATATTGTTATGAAATAATTTATCGAATGATTTTTATGTTTTCTTATATTTTATTTTTTTGTATTTTTTTCTTTCTCTTGTCTTTCTTTAACACGTTGGTCGATTTCATCTTGTGTTAAAGCGGTACCAACACGAATTGGTAGCGGATCACTTGTAACAGTTTGTTCTTTACCATTTTCGTCAATGAATTTGCGGGAAACAATTAAACCATAAATTCCGTCTTCCGACATATCGAATATACGATTTAGTATGATAACTGTTTCTGCAACTTCCTCCCCCGGCTTTACTGTAACCATCGGCACCGATTCTTTGCTCTTTTCCGAAAATAATTTTTGTCCGTAAAGAGTTAATTTAGCATCTGTTACAACATTTTCATGATATGCTCCTTCCGTTCGTTCTTTTGTATCGCGAAAATCGCTGTTAAAGCCGGGAGTTTTCAAGGTCATCTCATAAGCATCAAAAATATTGACACTTTTACTTGTCATTGAAATATTTTTTTGTTTATTGTTTTTAGTTTTTACTTGTAGAAATATTGGATCACCATATTTATATTGTTCCTGATTTGTAATTAGTGAGATACAATGATTTTTATCGTGTGATTTTGTGTCCAAAGGAAAATTGTGCGGAAATTGCAATAATTCATCCGTAACGTTTACTGCTAATTTATTTGAAACAGCATAAGTTTTTTGGGGATGTGAATCAATTTCTCGCTTAAATTGAAAAGTGTAACATCCGGACAATGTCATATCAAAATATTGATTTATACCTGAATATTTTAGATTAAACGGTTTATCTGGTATTAAATCAATTCCAACTATTCGCCATGAAGACATTTTTTGTGCGATAATTCCGTGTCGCGTAAATAGCAAAGGTCGATCTTCATAAAAAGCATCTATTTTTGTATTAGAAAAGAAACCTGTACTTTCCTCAATTAAGGTTAATGCGGTAGAATCAACATTTTTTAATTCCATAGTAAAATCAATGACTTCACAAGGAGAAAAAGATGATTTACCAGAAATAAGTTTGCAAGTAACCCTGGAATCAATTATATCTTCATCAGCACTAATGACAGATATAATTAATATTGTCATTATAAAAATAGACAATATTTTCATAACAGATAAAAAATAAATTTTGAAATTTGAGTATCTCATAAATATAAGTGTGGTAAATGTAAAAAAATAATTTTAAAATTCAGAAATTAGACCAGACAGGTAAAGCCATTATTTGTTCTATATTTTTTTTCCACATTGGAGGAATTTGAGCATCCGAAGTTTGAGGTGTTGAAGCTGTTCCAGGTACATCATCTACACAGTTTGTTGCTGGATCGGGTTCGGATGCCGTTGCACTCCAATCCCATTTGACGACACTCAAAGGCACCCAAATTCCACCACTGGGTTTATAAACTAAATAAGATTTATAGGAATCTTGTGCACGTGCCTTGTATGACATTGGCATCCCATGTGTCTTGGCAGACATATTAATTGGATGGGACGGTAAATCTTTATGTTCAATTGACTTAGTATCATTCGAACCGATTTGTTTAAAACCAATTACACAACCATCCATAAATTCTTTTGACGGTGACGTTAAATAATCAAGAACCTCTTGACCTTCTGTTGTAATAATTCTTTTGATGGGTTCCGATGAACCTTGTGGAACTTCATAATAATTTATTCTAACCGCATTAACAAGTTGAACGATACCAAAATGTCCAGAGCCGTCAGAAGGAGTAACTATATTTCCACTGAAAGAAATACCATAATCTTGTGGAGAATAAGGATATCCAAGTGAGATTTTGTTACCACCATGACAACCAGCTGGCGGTTTAGTTTTTGTAGTAAGAATACCTTTATAATTCGATACTGTCGGAGCCAATATAGTATAACTTGCATTTTTTGTTACACTCTCTTCGCTTCCCCAAGGAGTTATTTTGACAGAAATATTGGTTGTCCCTTTAGTGGTATAAAAACATGTAATCTCCTTTTGATTATAATCATTATCATTCAAATATATTATTTCAGCACTGTTTTGATTAGGTTCATATTGACGGATCGGTACACCGCCATTAATGGACCATCTAAAATCAAGATTGCTCACACTCGGATTGATAACAACCTTGAGTTTAATTTTTTGTCCTACAATAACGGGTTCGACATTTTGTTCATCTGAAATTTTGACAAAAGGTCCTCCAGCAACACTACGATGAATTTCAATATCTTTAATTTCATAATCAGCATTAATGACATTCCAAGCGTATGGGTCTTTTTTCTCACCACCACCTTCACCGAAAAATTCGACAACTCCCCGAAATTCTGGTTTGTATGTTTTTGTTGCGGCGGGATTAGGTCTCTGCCATAAACGAAATAATACTGATGATGTTTTAGCATAAGTACCCGGCTTAAATAGTCCCCCCACCATTTCACCAGCAGACCAAATACTTCCCGAAGGATTTTCCAGAACTTGCGCAGAACCTTCTTGCATTCGGGAATAACTTTGTTCTTCCGCTCTTATTGTAACACGCATTTCACGCAAAAAATGTTCTTGTACAACCGAGGTTGTCCCAAGACCATTTGACGCATTAATATTAGTATTTTGGTTTTCGCCAATGGTTGCCGAACTCCCAAATGACTGTTGAGCCAACACCTGCATACCAGATGAATGAGTAATACTAAACAGCAGTAATAGTAAAACTACTTTCAAAAAAAATACGTTTTTCATGATTTTACTTTCCATAAAAAATTAATGACAATCATTTTTGTCGAAGTTTTGATTTTGTAACAATTTCTATGTGTTTTTTGATTTTTTCTAAGCTCTTGTGATAAGAGGATGCTTCTTGACTGCTTAATCCTTCAATACAATGATCGTATGCCTTTTGATAAAAGAGTTGTACCATTTCTGATTGATTTTCTAAAACGGCACTATTGGCAAGAGTAATATAACGTTCGATGAGAGAAAAACGAGCATCATTGGCTATGTGTGTATGAGGAAAACGATTGAGACATATTTCAAAATTGTGTATTGACAACATATTTGCCTCAAGCGTTCCACGTTGCGCAATTCGACCAGCGAATCCTATAATGGCAAAAGCTTCACTGGGTGTTCCGACAATGAGTTTGGCTCTTGGTAAAAGGTATGTAATTTCATCAATAGTCGTGTTCCAACATAAACAGGCAAATGTACCACGAATTACGTACGCCAATTCATTTTTTGAAAGTGTACCGAGTTCCCGATTTTCCAAGCGTTGATAAATCAATAGGGCTTTTTGGTGTTGTTCACTTTCGTAATATAAATCGGCTAACAAAATTGCCATACGGCGTTTGGGGGCTTTGAAACTTGCCATCTCTTCCGGTGTTGCGTAAAGTGAACCTTTTTGATTACGTAAATTCCATGTTAATCTTGCAAGTGTTGTCGCGTTTTCCCAACCGGACGCTTTTTGTTGTGCGTAAAATTCCTTGTCCAGTTCGGCTAATAAATTCCAGTGTTTTTCGGCTGTTTCGTAATCTTCTTTCGCAAACGCAACTAAACCTTGTAAAATCGTAACATCTTTTCGTTTTGAGTTCCAATACCATGAGCAACTTCGGCGGTTGAAAAATTGCCCCGGTTTAGGTTGTGATAATTTTGTGTTTGTCCAACGGTCTTTGTAACGTTCTTCTTTTGGTGGTTGCGAAATTTTTCGTACTGATTCCGGCAATTCAAAATCTTTTAAGTCTTTGTCGAATTGTTGTACATTATCAAACCATTCCGCCGCACGGTTCAACCATTTTTCACCGTTTTCAATGTCGAAAAAACTGACCAAGTGCGACGTTCCAATATCCAGCAATACTTCACCACGATACAAACCGTATTTGTTTTTCTCAAGAAATTTTTCTGCTCGTTCTTCGGCTTGTTGTAACGCTTTGCGTCCAAACGGTGTACTTTCCCACATTTTCACAACAAATTTTAGCCGTTCAACATACGCTTCAAGACCAACTAAAAACGGTTGCGCCATTGCGGTTCGTTTTGCCTGACGTAAATGGGCTTTGGCATCTTCGAGTTCGTCGAGAATAATTCCGTAACGTTTTGATGCTTCTTTGACAAACGCCGGATTAGAAAACAACGTCAAAATCTTAATAACGTAACATTCCGACGCTTCTGCACTCAACGTGTTCGGATAATTTTTAATAACATCAAGATACATCCAAATCGCTTCAAGTAACGATTCTTCAGTCAAATGTTTTCGTTGCGCTTCACGTTGTTCCGTAACCCATTTTTCCGCAACATCATTCGGAACAACCAACGGTGCCAGAATTTCAAGAGATTTTACCGGTTCACGATCAATTATTCGGTGATAAAGAGCAAGCAAAAGATAAAACGGTTGTTTGTGTTCGGAAAGTTCAAGTCGTTCCAAACCGTTTTTACATTTATCGTAATCTTTTCGAATTGCCGTTCCGCGACGAATTTTGAGCGAAAATTCCCTACGGAATTTATTCGCATCATCTGGAAGAGGAACCCGTTTATTTTCCGAAACTTCCGGCTTTTCAATCCCCAACGATTCAGCCGAAATTTCCTGCAAGTTTTCTTGCGCAGAATTTATTTTTAAACTGAAAACAAAAATTGTAAGAATAAGGAATAATAAAAAAAGTCCGCATGGCTTAAAATATTGTTTTTAAATCAAAATCAGAGCACTCTGTCAACCTTTCAGGGCAATTTTATTTTTACACGTGAAGACTTATCTCTAGTCGGAAATAATTCAAAATAAAAATTCCACTGAAATATTACACATTTTTCATTCCTTTGTTTCTGTTTCGTTTATTTCTTCTTCGATTTCTTCTTCCGATGGAGCGTACACCTCAATATTTTTTGGGTCGGGAACATCGGTTATTTCAGGGAACCGGACAATAAGAGCCCCAAGCCGACGTTCTCCTAAATCAACATCTCTTGCGTCATGCGTAATTGTTCCGCGAAGAACCTGCCGTTCCCCTTTTTCAATTCGTAACATAAGTCTGTCAACCCGTTCCAAAACCTCTTCAGAAGGCCGAACCTGCGAAAGAAGTACTAATAACGAAGGTAACAATAACGGTTGCGAAGAAGGGGTTCGGCTAATTTCGTCGAGAATTAAGTTAAAACCTTCATCCACCATCTGATTTTTTGCAAGGCAAACCGCAAGCGGATAAACATTGGTAGAACCCTGTTTGGCAACAACCGCTAGATGACGTCTCGCACTGTCCAAAAAACCGGCATCAAAAAAGAGTTTGCCCAAAGCAAGATTCAAACTAAAAATCAATTCATCTTTTTCACGGCGCGCTTCCGCTAAAGCAATACATTGTCGTGCAATATTATCTGCATTTTGCGTATCTTCGTCGGAGATTGATTTTTCAACCTGATTGTACATTCGTTGGTAAGGTTGCGGAAACTGAGAAGCAACCGCATCAAGAGAAACCGCTCGAATCATCGCATCCCGACGAAGACGTTTTGCATCTTCCGGTCTGCCGGTGTCCTCGTACAAGGAAAGAAGACGGTTCCAAACAACCGATTGGACATTTCCACACCGAATCGCTTCCTGATAGGATGTAATCAATGTGTTTTTAACATCAGGGTCTTCTTGATTTTGCAACAAATATTTTTCCTCAATCGTTGCCCTCAAAAGATAAGACATATCCCAATCTTTTCGGATTTTAGCGATTTCTTCTTGAAGTTGCCGGATCAAATCGTAAGGCGGTTCCGGTTCTGCCAGCAACAGTCTCACCCGAACATAACGCCACCAAGAACCCGATGTTTTATCCAACAACTCAAGACGTTCCAACAAAATTTTGGCGTATGCGTAATCTTCCCGATCAATCGCCATGTTCGCCAAAAGGAAAAACGCTTGCGGTTTCAATGAGTCCGGATTTTGATCAAAGGTCGATTTCAAACGAGCATAAACTTTATCTAAAGAATTGGGCTCTTTGTCCTTCAACGTTTGTAACAAAATAACAAACCGTTGTTTTTGCGAAGCAGTTAACAACTCACTTGCCAAAGCTTCCTCAATAATCAATGCAGCACCTTCACGGTCATTACGGCGTATCGAATCATTAACTCGTTCCGAAAAATAAGCAGCTTCACCATTGGGCATTTCCCGCATCTTTTGGATTATCCGATCAAAATCCGATAATTGTGCCAAAAAACTATAAATTCCAGAAAGTTCCATCAAAAAAGAAAGATCATCGGAATAAACTTTTTTCTCCGGTACATTTTCTTGATCTTGTGAGGCTGATTTTTGTGCTTGAGCGGGAAGCTCCTTTTTCTCCAACTCACGGAACTTTCGCATCGCAACAATTTGCGCCTGAAGAATTTGTTCCGCATTGTTCGAAAGACTGGCTTTAGTCATTTCAAGACGAATCAATTGCAAATCAATAATCCAAGGTTGCGGTAATTGTTCACGATGTTCATTAAGTATTCGCAGCCGTTCTTCGACAAGATCCAAATCTTGCGGATCAGGGTTATTACGGCTCATCTGGTATCGGAATAAGCTTTGTGTGTAATAATAATTGAGCGAAATGTTGTCCGGTGAACGTTCAACCGCTTCTTTGAGAATACGAACCGCTTCTTCCGGTTTGTTATCTTGTTGATAAGCACTTGCAGCGGCAAGCGAGGCGGTATTCTGTAAACTAGTTGAAAAAATTGGGTGATTGACCGCAATAAAATATTGAAGTGCTTTATCCCATTGCCCCAAGTCCGCATAAAGCCGACCCGCAAGCAATAAAGATTCAGGAAGAAGTCTAATGTAAACACTCTGACGATCCAAAACATAATCGTGCGGCTGACCAAAATTACCAAGTAAATCACTCAAAATTTGAATCGCATCATTGTTTTTTTTCTGGTTCAAAACATACAAACGCCGTGCTTCTTCCGTACGTCCGGCAATTTGAGCTTCTTCCGCTTTAACCAATATTTCCGAGCCTTGATTTGCGGAAAGCCGAGCCGATAAAAGTAATCCCATGTTAAGAATCTGAGGTACAGAATTAGGACGTCTCAGTCTTGCATCAATGGAAATTTGATTTAGTGAAGCAATTTTTACTTCTGCATCTTCGAAACGTTTCTGTTCCATAAGAGCAATAGCAAGACGCCCCACCAATTCCTCAACCGCCGGATGATTCGACTTGGTAACCCCCTCATTCCAAACCTCAATAGCTTCCTCAGTCTTGCCTTCACCGTTCAAGTATTCGCCAAGATATTGATAACCAAGCCCATAATAAGGATTCTCCGCAATATTTCGGCGCAACAAATCTTCACCTAATTTTTTCCGTTCATTAGCAAGTTCAGTATTACCGGCACGGCTGGCAAGTGCTGATTGTTGAAATACATACAAACTGGCAAGTATCAATCCCTCTACATCATTCGGATTAAGTTTTAATATTGCCTGAAGATCAGGATCCAACTTGTCCAATGGCGGTTCCGAAGAAATAAATCGCGTTTTAAATCGAAAACGAGTTAAATAAGCATTCACATCGTTAGGATTACGGCTGACCATCGTATCAATAATTGCTAACGCCCTCGTTTGACGTTCTTCGGAACTGGCTCCGTGAAGCGCCTGGCTGGCAAAATTCTTAAAAGAATCACGTTTAACATCAATAATAAATTCAGCATACCGAGCAGCAATATCAATATCACTGTTATTCGGTTTCATGTTGTACACATTTTCCAAAAGTTTATCCAGATATTGCGGCAAAGGCGGAGTTAAATTTATTTGTAACGGATTGTAACCGGACAACGGAAGGTTGATCATAATCGATAACGTAAGATAACGCATCGCTTCATAATTATTACGGTCATAAAATTCCTGCTCAACACGTTGTACTTCTTTTGCCCGTTCGATCACTCCAGAATAGTTGGCTTGTTCCCATTCGAGTTCCATCAACCGGCTACGATACACAAGCGATTCCCTATCTGAAGCTATTGTCTGAATCAATTGCGTACAACTATCGATAAGTTGTTTAATACGAAGTTGTCTGGTAATCGTATTGGCTTTACTTTCGTCACTGTAAATACTTTCCAATAAACTATTTAATTCGACCTGAACTTTAAGAATTCCTACCGATTGCGACCGATTGAAATTATCAAGAAGATTGGCAGCATCTATTCTTTTTTTCAACGATTCACTTAATTTTCCTTCCTTTTTAAGTTCTTCCGCTTCCTGAACCATTTTTTGAGTGGTTGTCAAAATCTGGCTCGACAGATTGGACATACGGACAAAATAAAGACCGGACACCGTACCACAGAAAATCAAAAATACAATCAATCCCCCAAAAAGCCATTTCCAAGAAATAATGTATTCGGCTAATTGAGGACCAGCCAACTTGGATTGCAATGTGGAAACAGGTTCAGATGTCGATGTAGAGGTCGATACCGTAGCCGATTGTGGTGATTCCGATTGGTTTGGTTGGTTCGGGTTTGGTTGGTTCGGTTGAGAAAATTCAGAAGCGGTCATAATATTGGAAATTTATTAAAATTAGAAATTAAATGAATGTCTAGTAAAATATAAACGTAATATTGCAATATATTACAATGGAATTTTTATTTTTGGGGTAAACGTATCATAAAACATACGAACCGCACATCGTTCAGAGTTTGTTTTGAACGAATCTTTGGGATAACTCATTAGGATAACTCATTGCACTTTAAAATTCGGTTTTATAAAAACAGAATTTTTGTGTCCTTTATTTAAAAGTTCTGTAACTTCTGTTCATCCCGTCAAAATCGGTTGATCCTGCCAAAAAATGAAAACCGAATTACCAAGTGTGATGAGTATAATACACTACAGTATAATACACTACTGAATAGTTAACATTCATGCCAAATCAATAATCCGATACCAATGGTATCGTTTAATCAATCGGTGTATTGAAGTAAATGGGCAAGCCGGATTTGTTCCAATTTATCGGCAAAACCGCCGTCTTTTCCAGCCATCTGGTAATAAGGAATATCCTTAACAACAATTCCGTCAACAGAACTTCCTGTACTGACAAGTTTTCTATAAACATCTTCCATAGCACCTAAAATTGTTTCACCTTGGCGCACGCAAAGCAATACGGAATCGGTACTTGATGCCATGATGAGTGATTCGGCGGCGTTTGCGACCGGCGGAAGAACAACCAACACTAACGAATAATGGGATTCGAGTGTATCCAAAAGTTCCCGAAAACGTCCATCACCAAGCAATTCATAAGGAGAAACATCTAATTGTCCGGCAGAGAGCAAGTGTAAATTGGGTTCCCGCTCATTCATCACAAACGCTTCGCCAAAACCATTTCGGAACGATAAAACATCCGCCAAACCGATTCCGGCTTCTTCATTTCCGAACAATAAATGTAACCGGCCTACCCGCATATCCGCATCAATTAACAATACCGGACCGCTTTTCATTTGAGCCATAGCAACCGCAACCTGAACCGCTAAAAACGTTTTACCATCATCACCGGAAACACTTGCAACCGCAAGTGTCCGGCAATGCCGAAACGGATTACTAAGCAAAAGATGCGTACACCAATTATGAACACTTTCCCGATAACGAGCCAAACGTTTTCGGAATGTAGAACCATGAATCCATGCTACCGGCGGTTCCATAATTTCACCAAGAATGACTTGAGGAATTGCCCGCCGGATTTGCGAAACATGATAAAGCCGCGGTTTGAGTCGTTCGATGGCAATTCCGAGAAACAACGGAAAACAAAAACATCCCAATGCCCCAACAGAAGCAAAAAGTAATTGTTTTGTATTATTAGGTTTTGTGGGAATAGTTGCTTTTTTCTTCAGTTCGATTTGGTTGGGGGCATATCGTTCGGTTTCCAAAGTAACAACACGGGTTTCCAGTTGATCAAGGATTTTATTAATTCGTTCAAGTTGAGCCTGCTGAAATGAAACGTCAACAATTTGAACGGTTCGTTCACCGACATTGATAACTTGTTCGTTATAACTTTTTTGGAGATTTTCGACCAGAATTTCTTGGGATCGTATTGACATGGATTTTTCCCAAATTGCCTGTTCCAGATTCGCAATAAAAGAACTTTGAATATCTTTAATTTTATTGCTGCTGGCGCTGAGATGTTCTTCTTCGATTTTCTTTTCGATTTCTTTGATTTGAGCTTGATAATTGACAATTTTCGGATCATCTTCCCGCACCAATGTTTTTTTCAACGTGGCAACTTGTTCCCGCAAATCAACCAATCTTGTTTGTAACATCCGCAGCATCGGATCATTTTCGATAGCTTTTGCCAAAATGGATTGTGGAATATTCCTTCCTTCCGATATGGATTCTTTGAGCATTTTCTCTTCTGCCCGCAATGATTCCAGTTTTGATTTTTGCAAGTAAAGATCACGAAGAATGGATTCGCCTTGATTCAATCCGCCGGACAATCCGTCTTTACTTGCGGCTCCGCCTTGTTTGGCGGCTTTTTCCAGTCCATCGCGAATTTCCGTCTGAAGAAGTCTTGCGGTGGCTCTTTGGCGATTGAGTTCCAAGTTTAATTGAGTGAGCAATTTGAGATTCCAATCTTGAGCCTGACTCGTATAATAATCAAAAAATGCTGTTACAACACTGTTGGCTATTTTTTCGGCATCTTCCGGAACTTCCATTTCGATTCCGAGAGTTACCATTTCCGATTTACTTTGTGTTTGCCTTAATTTTAACGCTCTAGCGAGCCAATCAACTTTATTTTTTTGCTGAATTACAAAAGGAATGTTGGCGACATCAGGATTTTCCAACGCCTTTTCAAGAATCAACGGACTGCGAATAATCGCAAACTGTGTTGTAACATAGGCGTCATACTGTTTTTGTTGTTTCTCGTCGAAGATGAAATACGGTTTTTGAGAAAGAATCTGCATGTAGGCGATGGCTTCGTACCGAACCGGAAACGATGCGTAAATCGCAGCAAAAATAATCGACGCAATCACAATACCACTCGGTAATGCCCATTTCCAATTACGTTTCAGACCGGAGATAACGAGTAAAATCAGGATTTGCGGAGTTACTTTGAGTAATTCGATGGAGTCCATAATTGGTTGGGGTTTACCGGACATGGCGGCATCCTGACCGTAATAGGGAGCGTGGGGCATTGCCTCCATCATGGGATCCAACGTACCACTTGGAACCATTTCATTAGTTGGCGGGATATTATTTTGGGACATTGTGCTGATTTAATAATCTAGTGTATTCCTAGAAGAAAATTGGGAAACGGAATATTTGTTTTGAATTATTTCTGACTAGAGAATAAGTCTCCATGTGTAAAAATAAAATTGCCCTGAAAAAATTTCAGGATTATAGCCGCCCCAACGGAGGGGACTAATGTAAAAAACAAAAATTCCACTGATATATTACATATAATCTAATCGTCTCAAAGGTAATACAATCTAAATTTCAACTTTACGAAAAACTTTACCTAAATAAAACACAAATGCAATAAAAATACCAAAAGCGACAAAAATCATAAAAATACCAGCAATCTCATCTGCAATAACTGCCGGATTTCTACGTTCTGGAGTTATACTGGTGATAAGTCCGCTGAAATAGAGTAAAAGGATTCCGGTCATTGCAATACGTGCGGCATTAACAAACAAAGCAATTGGAGCCGCAATTACCAAAATGAAAATATTTTGCCACCAAGGTCTTTTGATAAGCAAAATGGTTGCAAAAGAAATAGCGAAAATACTGATTAAAAAGCGGATTCCGCTGCATGCTTGTTCGACGGCTAATTCCATTGTACTTAATCGGATGGTATTTTTAATAGGAATTGCCGGTTCCCCGATAATTTGCAACAATACTGCTGCGAATTGTGCTGCGAATTGTTGCAAATTGTGCCGCAACAATACTTCAAACCGGTATGGCAGTTGGAACATGAAAATCAAAAACAACAACGAGGGAAGTGCCCAAAAGAACACGCGGTTACCGTAAAAAAACCAGACAATCCCTAATATCCAGAATAAAAGGGACCATTGATCCAATGTTTCCATATATTGGTTTGCGGCAAAAAACCGCATAATACCACAGATGAGAATGGGAAACAATCCAATCCATGTTAATCGGTAATGTGTTCCCGGATACGTGTCAAGACGGAGGTAAAGGAACAACACCACAAGCGGTATCACAAAAAAACCATGACCATAATCCAGTTGTGTGTACCACGCATAAACAATCTCACAAAGCGAAGGAAAAAACGCAAAAATGGACAACGGTAACATCACAACACACAAAGCAAGAAAACGAACCCGTTCAAATGGTTTATCAATAACAATTGGTCGTACTAAGAATGGGGATTCTGAATTGGTTGGGGGTATTGTGGAATTTGTTGTTGTTTCTGAGGGCGTTGTTGTTGTTTGATTTTCATTTGAATTGGGATCTTTTTTGGGAGGAACCGGAGTTTCGCGGCGGGGAGTGAAGCCTGCGGAAAAATGACCATGCCGAATTTTTTTCTTCGGTGTATCTGGAATTTCCGCTTCAAAATGACGAGGCGATTCTTCGGTTTGTTCTGAAACGGGCGGTATTTCAAAAGAATGGTTATTTTCGTTGTTTGTCATGGTAAAGAGGATTGATCAAAAAATAAAAAAAAGAAATATCAGCATAAATCTTTGAAAGTAAAAATTTTACACCAAATATTTCTGCTAAAATACCATTTTTAAACTCTTAAAAGCCGGTATTCATTGAATAAACCAAAGCACACAAAAATTATTATAAGGTAATCTGTTCAAATTACAACAATCTAGATTTAGTAATTTCTTAAAAAAAAAGTTTTTATGAATGATTTATCATAGATTATATTTTTACGATTGGCAAAAAATTAAAACTAAAAAATAATAAATTTTGGTTCTATTTTAGCGGAATAATTGTTAATAATAATTTTGCAGTACCTTATTTTTTTTCAAAATTTTGATAAAATGAATCAAGATTTTCAAATAGACAATTGGTAATATATCAGTGAAATAATTTTTTTGGTTCTATTTTCGCGGCATTTTGTTAATCTCTTATGTTTTCTTAGTCCCGCAGGGACGAGATGTGCATAACTGTAATAACTGTAGGTGTAGCGCAGCGCAACCTACGGTCAAATGCCCAACAGAACAAAGCCCCGCATGGGGCGAGAT
>JAITIZ010000385.1 GCA_031279215.1 Planctomycetaceae bacterium | reverse complement strand
CAACGTTGGCAACATCATTTCAATGCGCATTTGTAATGTATCTTCGTTAGTTTTCATCTCCATTCAAGTATAGCTATTTATGATATATTTGTCTATTTTATTTTTGGACGATCCCTTACGCAGATTTACGCAGATTTTCGATCTTCGTGGATTTTCACGGATTATTTTTTGAGAGTACGAAAGAACAAAACAAACAAAGGAAGAATAAACAAAAAATATAGAAAATTATTTTCAAAAAAGTTTTAAAAATAATCTGCGAAAATCTGCGCAATCTGCGGACAATTTAAATTATGTGCTCGTTAATAAAATAGACTGTTACAGTGGATAGTGGATAGTGGATAGTGTCGCATGCGGAATTTTACCGTTTCGGCAATAAATCCGCTTGCGACACTATCCACTATCAACTCTCAACTACGATCTCGCCCTTGCAGGGCTTTGGGAAAATTGGGGAATTCCTGCTCCGGCGGTTGCGCTTCGCTTCACCGCCGGTTATGCATTTCACACCCCTAGCGGGGTTAAAATCAAAAAACAAAAATTCTACTGATATATTACGAAAATTATTTTCAAAAAACTTTAAACACGAAATACACTAAATTTCACGAAATACACGAAAGTTATCTAAGATGTTATACTTGTTTTTTTGTGTAACAAATAATATTTGATATTTTGAGATAATTAGGAAAAATATCATCTCACCTAAATTCCATATTCATAAAAAAAACTAAAAATTTGAAAAAAAATCGAAGCCGAAATAGCATAGAGTTAATTGACTATTTGTTATATCTTTCGCAGATTATTATAAATTTTATCGAATTTACCGAAAAGTGCTGTTTATCTGCCCTTGTTTTGTAAAACTCAACTATTGCGAAAAAAAAAAAATTTTTGACATACCCCAAAATTCTCTATAAAATTTCAATGTGTTCATCTGATCATGCTACCAAAATTGAACAGAAGAGTTTGTCTGTTAGACGCCTATTGAGTCGTGTCGGGTTTTTCGCTGTTCTCAACAACAGAACATCAATGAATTTTAACCCCAATTTCTAAAATAAATCTCTCAAAATAATTCGGTTAAAAAAATATCGTATTGAAATTGAAACAGATATTGTGAATATTTTTAAAATCAATACATTTTGCAATGTTTTAGCCGAGTAATTGCGGAAATTGGATTAATGAATATTAATAGTTACTGAAAATGAATCGTTCAGTGAATCATTGTTCTTGAACTGTTCGCAAAATTTATACATTAGCATGTTTTAATATTTTGAATTACTCAGATGACTCTAACCACTGATTTTGACATAAATGTTGTCGATTATCCGGCAAAACGTCTTGCGGGATTTCGTACACCAACAACTATTTCGGCGGCGTCTTATGACTGCTCACCGCTTTGGCAAAGATTTTATTCCGAAATAAAAAAATTACCGGGTTGGAAGCAGAAAAAATCTTACGGTCTTTTTATCAAAACAAATCAATACATTTCGTTTGATTTCTGGACTGCTTCAGAAATTACTTCGAATGTTTCAACTCCTAAAGGAATGGAAGTATTTGAACTGCCCTCCGGTAAATTTGTACGTTGCCTAATTCCTAGAGCTTCTGATATTTTAATGGCATATCATACTGTTTACAGCACCTGGCTCCAGTCCCAAAACGAATACGATATTGATATGGAGTCCGCCTGCTTCGAACTGTATCCGCCAAAATGGACATTAAACGATGCACTTGATCTCTTCGTGCCGTTGAAAAATAAAAAAATTGATTAATATTTCAACAGAATTTTCGTACATCGGTTTACAAATGGAAAATAATCGTTAATAGCAAATAGTTATGGGGGAATAGTGCCGCAAATGGATTTTTAGAATGTAAGAGGTCATTTCACCTCGCTGCGTTTGACATTTTCCATACCGACCTAAATATCTGTTACGATACATCGTGCAAGTTCTTGAGCGGCAAATTCCGCATCCGCCGGAATATCGGAAATTTGTTGCTCCGGCTTGTTACGAGAAACAACAATTAGTATGAATTGAGTTTTTCGATCATTTCCGCAATTTTGGTACGATGTTTCAGTATTGGACGCGGATCTATGGTAAATTCGGACAATGATTTCGTAATAGATTCGGGAACGGTCAGTAATTCCTCTGCCGTTTGATATTCTGTTGCGGAAAGTTTATTTCCGTTTCGTTTTAACAGATCCCGCAACAAATACAACATTTCGTAATCTTCAGCACCTTCCCAAATCATTTCCCAACAAATACTTGAAACAGGTTTCTCGAAATTCGGTTTACCATCATTCAAATCAAGTACAGCAGCTGAAAGCGGCGGATAAATGAAACGCCCATCGCCATGACCAAATTTCAATTTGAATTTCAACTTACTATCACCGCCGCTCACATAACTCATCGGATCTTCATACGGATTCTGAAAATGATTCGGAAATGCCGTACCACTGTACCAGTAATTTACCTTCCAAATTAGTGTTCCGACAATGTCTCGTTGCCATGTTTGCCAATGCCAAATTCGTAATTCTGTTGCCGGATGATTAATAAAAACCGTTTCATAAATTGACCTTTCATAAATTGAAAAAAGTTGTAGCTGTTTATGATTCAATTAGTAGAGTCAATAATTTTTACAAAAAAATCACATAGACGGCTTGTACGTTTAAGGACTGATTTGTTTATGCTCGGAACATATTACACGAACTTTGTATATTTTCATTTCCGGTATTGTTAGTGTTTTATTGGGATTTTCCAGATAAATATTGTGCGTCCACCAACTTTCTTCCGCTTTTGTGTAACACAACTGATTGGTTTCGGCAATATAATTGACGGATTTAACATTATGTACCGATTGAAGCGGTTTGAATGGAGTAAATTGTTCTTGTTCAATATCGAAAGAGCACACTCCTTCATGTCCACTTATCAGGAGTTCATTTTTGGAAACACAAAAAAGATCATGACCGCTTTTAACCGGAATTTCCCATGTTTTTTCAAGTTTTAACTCTGGTGATGAGGTGTTCCAATTTTTCAAAGAATATTCACGTAACTCATTAAATCCAAGAGCATAAAATCTGTTACGCTCGGACATCCAGACTGCTCCGTGTCCAGAATGGAGAGCATCTTTGAACAACACTTTTTCCGGTTGGCGAATATCATAGATTTCAATACTGTTACCTTGTGCATGAGTGGAAAGAGCAACCGCAATTTTTTGATCCGGTAACAAATCAGCGGAATGAGCCATCGGAACACGAGCATAAAAGAGACATTTTTTAGTTTTCCGTTCCAACAATAACACACCGCCGTTTGAAGAAGTAATCAACAATTTTGTGTTACCGTCCACAGATTTACATTCGTCGATGGTGTTCAGATATTTCTGATACACGTCCGGCAATTGTGAACGCGATTCCGCAACCTGCCATTGCCAAACAATTTTGATGTTGGTACCGTCTGAGTTTTTTTCGTCAATAATGTACACTTTATCATCGCCGCAAACGATCATTTCGTCCGCTCCGCCGGAATAACAGGCAGATTGACCAAAAAAACTTAAAACTGTACAAAAAATAATACTGATTAAAAAAAGTTTTGCTAATTTCATAATTTTCTCCTTTCGGATTTTAAAAGTTTTGGTAATATTTCAGCGGAATTTTTTTGTAACTTTCTGTTTTTATTAACCGTATGCTTTAGCCTACGGTAATCACATAACTGTCTATTTTATAATTATCCATATAAATGTGAAATAATCAAGGGAACTTCTAAAAACGCGAATATTTGAGTTTATATTTTTTTTGCGGTGTGTTTCGTTGATTTTTTGAGGTGTCTCGGTCGTAGAATTCCTTTTCCTTCACGTATTCATCATTGATTTTATAACGAAAACGTGTGGATTAGGCGTGGTTTTCGTTATTTTAGCCTATTGATTGTTACCACTCGACACATGTTACTGACCAGATTTCGCATTCCGATTCAGAATTTTGCACGTTTTAGTCCAATCGTTCTCGGCACTTCGTCCCCCATTCGTTTTTTTTTGTGCTCCAAAAAAAATATGCAAGACCCCCAAAAAATGTGTAGATACTTTTGCTAGGGTGGGAGAGTTCCTGTTCCGGCGGTTGCGCTTTGCTTAACCGCCGGTTATGCACTTCACCCCCCTAACGGGGTTAAGAGGTTGTAACGGTTTGGTTTTGTCATTGTGTTGTACACAGTTGGTTTTTAATTTCCGTCCGAAACAGGGTCAAGTCGGCAAGTACGCCGACGCAACCGTGGGTGAAAGCCCTTCAGCGAAAGGCTGCCTACCTTTCAAAAACGTAACGGCAATATAAAAACAACCAATCTATTAACAGGATACAGTATATTACCGATATTACAGATAATGAAAAATTGAAAAAATTGTGGTAATTGGTTTTATTTTTTGTTGAAACCGGTACAATGAAAGTCCCAACCCCAAATTTTGACTTTCAACCCAATACTTTAATGAGTACCATCAACCCTACCCACCAATCCGGTTCTCATAATTTTCCGCAAGTTATTTTCGTTAATAAAGCAGTTTGTCGGGATTGTTATCGTTGTGTTCGTGTTTGTCCGGTTAAGGCGATCCAGATGCATGATGGACAAGCATCTGTTGTTGCGGAACGTTGTATTTCTTGTGGAACTTGTGTTCGGGAATGTCCGCAATCAGCGAAAACTTTTCGAAAAGAACTTGAAAATGTTAAACGGTTACTCGAATCCAGTGATCGAATTGCTTGCAGTTTAGCACCGTCGTTTGCCGGATTTTACCCGGAGCGGTTACGAAAACGAATTCCTTCCGTGTTACGGCTTCTTGGTTTTTTCCATGTTGCCGAAACTGCTGTCGGAGCTTTTTTTGCAGCTAAAGCTTCTGCCCGATATGTCGAACAACATAATCATCGCGAACCAGGTATTATTTCCGCTTGTCCGGCTTGTGTCGATTATATTTTGCGGTTTCAGCCACAATGGTCTCGATATATTATTCCGGTTGTTTCCCCAATGATCGCCCATGCAAAATTTATTCGTAATAGATTTGGAAACGATGTTAAAGTTGTGTTTATTGGACCCTGTGTTGCCAAAAAAGTTGAAGGACAAAACGCCGCTCAAGATGGACATATTGATGCTGTTTTGACATTCGATGAATTTAACCAATGGTTAGAACAGGAAAAAATTGATATTGCCGGTTGCGAAGAAAGTGATTTCGATGAACTGCCGCGCGGTGCTGCACGATATTTTCCCCTGGAAGGCGGTTGTGTTAAAACTGCCGGTTGGACTGCAAACTTGTTTGATGAAAAAGTTGTAACAGTTAGCGGCTTCAACGATGTTCGGCAAGCGTTGGAAGTAAGCCGTCCCGATCAAATTATTGAACCGTTATTTTGTCCTCATGGTTGTGCCGGCGGTCCAGCCGGCGGCAGTAAAGAACCGTTTTACGAAACACGATTGAATATTCTCGGCTATGCCGGAAACCGTTCAAAAAATTGGGGTGTTGTTACGCAAACTGCAGAAAAACTTGCAGAAGAAGAAATTTTGACAACCGAGGATCAACTCTTTCTTGATAAACTCACTCATTACTACGATCCGCCGGTAATGTCAAAACGGAAAGAAATTACAGAAACACAAATTCGTGAGGTTTTTGAAAAAACCGGTAAATCACTTCCTGAACGGCAATATGATTGTGGTTCTTGCGGTTATCCGAGTTGCCGAGACATGGCGGTTGCGATTATTGAGGGTTTTGCGGAGCCGGAGATGTGTGTTCCGTATTTCCGGCAGGTTGCGGAACAACGGATTGACCGTGTTATTGAAACAAGCCCAAACGGTATTGTTACACTGGACGAACACTTGAATATTCTGAATATGAATCCGGCATTCCGACATTTCTTTCAGTGTTCCAACGCCGTGTGTGGACGCCCAATCTCTTATTTGATGGACCCCGAACCATTTGAACGGCTCTTGGCAGAACCAGACAAAAAAGTTGAAATTATTGTGAACCATGAATCCTATCATCTTGTTTGCCATGAAGTTTTGTATTCACTTCCTGTGGAAAAACAATTTGTCGGAATTTTTATGAACATTACGAAACTTCAAAAAAACGAAACTCAACTCGATTATCTTCGCCAGCAAACAGTTAAACAAGCCCGCGAATTACTGGAGCAACAGGTTGTTATGGCGGAAACGATTGCGGCATGCCTCGGCGAAAACGCTGCAAGAGCCGAATCTCTACTCGAAAAACTTATGGATCAGGCAGAACAAAAATAATCGTAACTATCATAGTGGATAGTGGATAGTTGATAGTGGATAGTTCGCATGCGGTTTATAACTATTACGGCAATAATTCCGCTTGCGAACACTATCCACTATCAACTATCAACTATGAAACTATCAACTATGAAACTACACTGCCCTTTTCTAATTGTTTGGACATGGTAGAATATGCGATATTTTGTAATTATTCAGTAGTAATCCTATTGTCTATTCCCGGGCAAATACTCATAAAACCGCATCGGTGTACTCGCCGACTTGCCCTGTTTATGTTTATGGAAATTAAAAAACAACAGCGTACAACACAATAATAAAATCAACCGCTTACGATTTTATGTATGATCGCCTATTCTGTGTTGAATATTTCCTGATAATACACTACTGAATAATTACTTTGTTTATCCCAATATTACCGTAATAAAAAAGATGCAAACAAACGAACTTCGTGAAAAATATTTATCATTTTTTGAAACTAAAGGATGTGTCCGTAAGGCAAGTGATGTATTGGTTCCGCGTTGGGATCCGTCTGTTCTGTTCACGCCGGCAGGAATGAATCAGTTCAAAGATCATTTTCTCGGTCGATGCAAACTCGAATTTACACGCGCAACAACATGTCAAAAATGTTTACGAACCGGCGATATCGATAATGTAGGACGCACCGCATATCATCACACATTTTTTGAAATGCTCGGTAATTTCAGTTTTGGCGACTATTTCAAACGGGAGGCAATTCTTTGGGCATGGGAATTTTTAACAGATAAAAAATGGCTCGGTTTCGATCCGGCAAAATTGTCGGCAACCGTTTACAAAGACGATCAAGAAGCCGCCGAAATCTGGCTCAACGAAGTTAAATTACCGCCCGCAAGACTTCAATATCTCGACGAAGATGAAAATTTTTGGCCCGCTTCCGCCCCAACACAAGGCCCCAATGGCGTTTGCGGACCGTGCAGTGAAATTTATCACGACACAACAGTTGGTGCTGTTGAAATCTGGAATCTTGTTTTTACCCAGTTCAACCGTGTCGGTAATCCTCCCAATAATCTGAGACCCTTGCCAAGTAAAAATATTGATACCGGTATGGGATTGGAACGCTGTGCTTCCGTATTGCAGGGAGTTGATACGAATTATCATATTGATATTTTACGCCCGCTTGTGGAAACAGCATCGGAAATTCTAAAACAAAATTATGATCCGGCAACCGATAACGGACGACGTTTACGCCGAATTGCCGATCATATTAGGGCTTGTACGTTTGCGGTTCACGAAAATGTTTATCCGGGCAATAAAGAGGAAAAATATGTTATTCGGCGGTTATTGCGGCGTGCGGTTTTGGATGGGCGGCAATTGGGGTGTACAGGGACATTTTTGTATCTTCTCGTACCGAAAGTCGCCGAACTAATGAAATTACCGTATCCCGAACTTTCCGAAACAACAAAACGTGTTGCCCAAGTGATTCAATCCGAAGAGGAACACTTTATCGCAACTGTTGATTCCGGTCTCGAAAAAATTGAACGGATTTTCGATGAAATGAAGAAAAAAAACCGAAAACAAATTACCGGAGTTGAAATTTTCGATATGTATCAAACATTCGGTTTTCCGCCGGAACTTTTTGAAACAATGGCAACAGAACAGCATTTTACATTCGATTGGACAGGGTTCCAACGGGAAATGGAACATCATGGCGAATTGTCCGGCAGCGGCGAAAAGAATTTATTGTTCAAAAATGACCCGCTCGAAAAAATCAAAAAAACACAACATCGCTCCGCATTCTGGGGCTACGAACAGTTAGAACTGAAATCATCAACTGTTGTGGCAATCCTTTCCGATGGAAAACTGGTTGATCGGGAAGACGAAATGAACAACTCCGCTCCCATTCAGATTATTCTCGACAACACAACATTTTATGGCGAAAAAGGCGGACAAGTTGGTGATAAGGGTTGGCTGCTTGGCGATGGAATCCGTTTTGAAGTTGTTTCGACGCAGATTGACGGGGAGTTAATTGTTCACCTCGGTTTTATTCGCGAAGGTGCGATTCGGATTGGCGATAAACTTTTTACCAAAGTGGATAAAGAAAACCGCCAAGCAATTGCAAGAGCCCATTCGGCAACACATCTTTTACACTACGTCTTACGGCAACAACTCGGCGGGCATGCAGAACAACAAGGTTCAAAAGTAGATAACGATCTTTTGCGTTTCGATTTTACACACCATCAGGCAGTAGAACGTAAAATGTTACTCAAAATCGAAGAGGATGTCAACCTGCTCATTCTAGCGGCAACAGAAATATCGTGTCGGGAAATGCCCATCGAAGAAGCCCGAAAAACCGGCGCAATGATGCTTTTCGGTGAAAAATATCCCGATAAAGTTCGGGTTGTACAAATCGGGAACAGTAAAGAACTTTGCGGCGGTACCCATTTAACTAATTCAAGTCAAATCGGTTTTTTCAAAATTATTACCGAAGAAAGTGTTTCCGCGGGAACGCGGCGTATTACCGCATTGACCGGAAAAAAAGCAATGGAAAAAGTGTTAGCCGATTCTGCAATTCTCCAACAAACCGCAACAGCTCTGAAAATTCCAATCAATGAAATTCCAGAAAAAATTGAATTTTTAACCGATCAAATTAAAAAATTACAAAAACAACTTCAATCTGCATCCGGTAATAAAATTTCTGTTGATGAATTGATTGCCAATGCTGAAATGATTGGCAGTATCAAGATAATTGTTCGGGATATACCGGACAGCGACGTTAATTTGTTGCGGAAATTGATTGACCAGATCAAGCGGAAAACAGAATCTGCCGCCGTTTTATTTTCTTCCGTCCAGAACGACAAAGTAACATTGATTGCCGGTTTAACCCGTGATCTTGTAACAAAAGGATTCGATGCGGTTGACTGGATTAAAGCGGTTACGTTGGTTATTGAAGGTAAAGGCGGCGGCGGACGTCCCGATATGGCACAATCCGGCGGAACGAATTCCTCAAAACTTCAAGAAGCGTTTGGTGTTGCCAAAAACTGGTTCAATAAATGAGTTAACGACGGAGTTCACCAAAAAACGCCCCAACAGAACATCTCTAATGTAGCCGCCGGTTTCAACCGTCGGCAGCCCATAGAAACATGTATTACGATGAACCTATTTCGGAACCTTCAAAACGAAAAAAAATACCTCGTATTTTATTTGCCGTAACTTGTTGTATCTTTATTATTTTTGTTATTTTTACACAATACGAGAGATTCTTTATGATGCCAAGTCGAGCAAATCAAATTTATCGTGTCGAAAAGATTGGTGAAATGAAACATGTTGCCAGGTTCCGGCTTTTTGCAGACAATTATCAGTTTTACATTAATGCGCCGAATTTAATAACAAATCCGCTGGAAGTATTTGGGGCGGTGATAAGTATGACTCCTGCTGATTTTGAACGAGGATGGGTAAAAACCAATTCAACAATTACCTTGTTCACCGTCGAAGACTGTAATGATCATCGTATTGATGTTTTCGTTGGTGAAGAGTATGACGGACACGGTAATGCCCAACGGGTACTTGTTCATTCGCTCAATCTGTCACGAGGAATACTCCTTATTTTTTGCGGAACCGATGCTTTTGAAACAAAAATACAAGTTCCGGCTGGTTGTTACTCAGTTTATACGAGAGTTTTTAATATCGGAAAAGGAACGGATAATTTTATTGAAGATGACCAACAATTTCTTGCACGTGATGATATTGAACGGTATGAAATTGTTTTAGTTCCCGGTTCTACCGAAAAAGAAGGCGTGATTTTCGGTACGGAAAATTTTCATGATATAAAAATATCCACTCAGGAAAATGAAGAAAATGAAGAAAATGAAGGAAATGATTTAGATTAACAGTAATATATCAGTGGAATTATTGTTTAAGTTTCAAAAGGTCTTCGCCGAGAGTGATTACAAAATAAAAATTCCACTGATAGATTACGATTAACATTGTTTATTCTTTGACCATTCCCTTTGATTTAACGAATAGTTACAAAAAGATGACTCTTGAAGTTCCCGATCTTCGTTCTTTGGTTCAGTATTTGAAGGGGGTTGGCACGCAACGTGCGGAAATTTTGAAACGGATTGGGATTAACCGTGCGGCGGATTTATTGTTCTATTTTCCGCGTGATTATCAGGATATGACGGAACGCCGTGAAATTGACCAACTTCGGGAAGATCGTACATTACAAACGATAATCGGTACCATCGAAGAATGGAATACCAGCTCAACCCGACGCGGACAACTTCTCACTCTTGCTATTAACTGCAACGATAAAGGTTATGTCAAAGGACTTTGGTTCAAAATGCCGTTTATCATGCGGGATTTTGCCAAAGGAAGACGTGTCATGTTGACCGGTAAACCCCGTTACGATCATCCTTTTTGGATCATGATGCACCCGCAAATCACGTATCTCGCCGAAACGGAAGATGAAAATGAAGTAGAACCGTATTTGCCGATTTATCCATTAACAGAAGGACTTAAACAATTCCATCTCCGAAAAATTCTTCGGAATATGTTACCGGTTTACGCTCCGTTGCTTGACGAGGTTTTTCCAGAACAATTTTTAGCAGAACATAAATTGTTACCGATTTGTGAAGCGATTCCGGCGATTCATTTTCCGCCGGATAAAACGACGTTGTTATGGGCAAAACGCCGTTTCATTTATCAGGAACTTTTTGTACTGCAACTCGGTTTGGCAATTCGGCGGCTTCAGCATCGTACTCATCTGAGAGCCTCACCATTGCCGGTTGACTCCAAAATTGACGCCCGAATCCGGCAACGTTTTCCATTCACTTTGACAAAAGCACAAGAATCCGCCATCAAAGAAATTGTGAACGATATGTCGCAGCCGGTTCCAATGAATCGATTGTTACAGGGCGATGTCGGCAGCGGTAAAACCGTTGTTGCGGTTTACGCAATGCTTCTTGCGGTTGCCAATGGTTATCAGGCGGTGTTTATGGCTCCGACAGAAGTTTTGGCACGGCAGCATTTACGGACATTAAACCGAATGCTCGAAAACAGCCAAGTTAAAATTGTACCATTATTCGGCGGTCAAAAAACAAGTGAACGCATGCACATTTTACAGGATATTGCAACCGGTTCGGCTCAGATTGTTGTCGGAACACAAGCTATTATTCAGAATGAAATTTCGTTTCAAAAGCTGGGATTGGTTGTTATTGACGAACAGCACAAATTCGGGGTACTTCAACGTGCTGCTTTGAAAACCGGCGGAAAATTTGACCCGCATTATCTTGTTATGACGGCAACTCCAATTCCGCGAAGTGTTACAATGACCTTGTTTGGTGATTTGGAGGTATCGATTATGAACGGAATGCCGCCGGGCAGGCAAAAAGTTACAACATATCTTGCCGAACCGGAACGGCGTACCGCCTGGTGGGATTTTGTTGCGCGAAAAGTTACTGAACACGGTTGGCAAGGTTATGTTGTGGTTCCGTTGGTTGAAGAGTCGGAAAATTTCGATGCACGAAGTCTTCATGAAGTTTATGAACAATTATCAACCGGTTTGCTCAAAGGAATTCGGTTGGGAATTATTCATGGCCGCATGTCCGCAGCGGAAAAAGAAAAAGTTATGTTCGATTTCCGTACAGGTGAGATTCAAATCCTAATTGCAACAACAGTTATTGAAGTGGGTGTGGATATTCCAAACGCTAATCTGTTGACTATTGAAAGTGCGGAACGTTTCGGATTGTCGCAATTGCATCAACTTCGCGGCAGAATCGGACGGGGTAATAATCCTGGTTATTGTACGGTATTTTGTAATGCGGTTACGGAAGAATCTCAAAAACGGTTACAGGCGTTTGTGAAATTATCGGACGGATTCAAATTAGCAGAGAAGGATTTTGAAATTCGCGGTGCTGGTGATTTGTTTGGTACTCAGCAACACGGAATGCCGCCGTTTCGTGTTGCTGATTTGGTGCGGGACAAAGAAATTTTGTACGAAGCCAGAAAAGACGCAACCGATATGGTATTGGCTGACCCAGGTTTGGCAAAACCGGAACACGCTAAACTTCGGCGCCAAATGTTGGGACGTTATGGAGCGGTTCTGAATCTGGGCGATGTCGGATAAACGATACTTTATCCTGTTACTATTGGTTTTTGTAATATTGCCGTAACACTTTGGGAAGATAGGCAACCCCCAAAAAGTAAAACCAAAATAAACGAAACTATTCACCATTAACTATTCACTATTAACTTCTATGTTCCTACTATCCATTATCAACACCCCAAAGATACGGATTTACCGGACGATTCCAAATTCATGGACGGCATCAACTAGAGCAATTGCGTTTTCGACGGGAGTTTGCGGCATGATACCATGTCCAAGATTGAAAATAAAACCCGGACGTCGTTCTATTTGCCGTAAAATATGTTGAACAGATTGTCGAATCAAAGTGTGATTCGTCAATAAAATAGCCGGATCAAGATTCCCTTGAACAGCATAATTGGCTCCGATTATTTCCCATGCCTGTTTGATGGTAATACGCCAGTCTATTCCAATAACATGTCCCCCAGCCTCCCGAATATCTGTCAATAAAATGGGATTACCAGGCGCAAAATGAATAATAGGTGTACCCGGTATGATTAAATCAATCAACATTCGGGAATAAGGTTTTACATATTTTTTGTAATCTTCGTCGGAAAGGCAGCCAACCCAACTATCAAATATCTGGACAATCTGAACACCGGCAGTAATTTGGTTATTAAGATAACGGGCAGTGGAAATCGCAAACTTAGTCATTATTTCTTGCCATTCGTTTGGGTAAATGTGCATGAACGCCTTAACTTGCCGGAAATTGCGGCTGCTATTGCCTTCGATAGCGTAAGCTGCCAAAGTAAACGGCGCACCGGCAAAACCAATCAATGGTAATGAATCATCAAGACCTTCACGGGTGTACCGAATAGTATTCATTACAAATTCCAATGGTTCTACGGTTTCCAATTCACGAACTCTTTTGACATCGGATGCATTTCGGATAGGATTCCCGATGTTGGGACCTCCATCTGGTTCAAATTCGAGTTCGAATCCCATTGGCTCCAGAATGAGCAGGATGTCCGAAAAAATAATCGCAGCATCAACCCCAAGACATTGAACCGCCGTAAGCATAACTTCGGCAGCGAGTTCCGGTGTTTTACAGAGTTCCATAAAAGAAACACGTTCCCGAATTTTTCGGTATTCCGGCATATACCGACCTGCTTGACGCATTAACCAAATAGGCACGGATTGAGTTTTCTGACATCGTGCCGCCCGCATCATTGGGCTTTCATCCCATTTCTTTTTCATACTTAATTATCACTATTGAGGAAGTTCTAACGAAAAGTCTTATAATATTTCAATTATAGGCATCAAATAACTGTAAGTAATTGCCAAAAATCAAAATATACCAAAAATTCCTAGTGTTCAAAGGCTGGTGTGTTCAATTTAGGTAAACCCAAGGTAGGTAACCTTTCGCTGAAGGGTTTTCACCCATGGTCGCACCCGTTAGGTTTGTTGTTGTGTTGTACGCTGTTGGTTTTCCATTTCCGTTCGTCAACAGGGGCAAGTCGGCAAGTACCGCCGACTTGCCGATAGTTTGGGACAGACAATTTTAAATCATTTCTTTCGTCAATTTAATATGAAAAACTTGAGAAATAAAAACCATGTTTAGCAAAAAAGTTTTTTTGGGGGTATGCTATTAAATTACTACAAACAGGAGTTCTTGCCAGTGGTGTCTTATTTGATGTATTTTGGCTGTCATGGGCATTTTATCCAAGTCATCCTAATGATATATCTACTGAAGAATATCAAAAACGACTTGATCTTATATTAGAATTAAACAAAATAACAGCTGAAGTTGGTAACGCATATCATGCAGGTGGACTTGATGGTATTAATAAACGTTTTCCCAATTGGCATTTGTCCATAGTTTCTGATAAGAATTATTTTCCCTCATCACAATGGTATAAAATTGCTGAACACATATTATGGACAAATGAAAACTTTAATAAAATTGGTCACGGAAGAGTATATGTTGAAAAAGAATTAAATCATGAAGCTTGCGGTGTAAATATGCCAATAATGCCGGGTTTAAGTCTTGCCAGTGATACTTTTTGGCATAATGATCCATTTTATACGCAACAATTTTTCTTACATGAATCCTTGCATAGCCGCCCACCTTTTATTGGTCACTGGCATATTAATGGATTTATGTACTCTTTATATTCGGTACATTCAGCTTACGAGGATCTAAAAAGTTTCTTTTTAACAACAAAATCAGAATATGGTCAATACCTTGACTCGCTGATTATTCAAGAAGCCAAAAGACGAAATGAAAATTAATCAAATTAAAAATATATTAAAACTTTTTATTAAAATCAATTTAGATAATATCAAAATATTAGTTATAATTATAGTAGTATTATCTGGATTGTCGTATTGGTATTTACAGCAAGATAAACAAGATTTATTAGCTGTTTTTATTAGAGAACATATTAAAATGATACATTTTTATATTGTTACACCCATAGAAGAAATTCTTGAAATCCAACAGCAATCATTACATCAAGAATCAATTTTGTTATTACTTGAAAAACGATTTGACATACAGCCATATCTTAAACAAATGAATAAT
>JAITIZ010000328.1 GCA_031279215.1 Planctomycetaceae bacterium | reverse complement strand
ACACAGAAACTATTCACACACTAAGGAACAAAATACAACAAACCACAAAAGGTAACTTCTAAAAACTAATATTAGGAGGAACGCAGGCGTCTCGTCTGCCCTGTTTTTTTACAAAAAACGCCTAAAAATGCGGTCGAGACGACCGCGTTCCTTCTAACAATAAATTTTTACATTAGGTTTTTAGAAGTTCCCAAAAATAAAAAACCTCACACCACAAAATAATTCACTAAAAATAACTCACCATACCTATATCGGCTATTCACACCAATAAACCCAATTAACAAATAAACCAAATAATAACAATAACCAAAATAATATGTCTATTGCATAATCTAATTATTATCCCTATCATCCGTTTACATTACGTAACCGGAATACAAACCAGTTATTACTGATATAAATGTTTCATTCGAATATTTTATCAAATATTTCAGCAGGATATTATTATTTATTGATTTTATGCGATTTTACCAAAACAATCAATCATTTTCTTTATGTTTTTCACGAAAATTTGTTTCAAGGAGATTTTCGACCTCTTGTCTTTTTAAGAAAATTAAGTAAACTAATAAAACAAACTAGCGTTTCAAACAAAAGTTTTATTTTTACCATCAATCCCTTTCAAATCAAATATTTCAAAAAATGTATCTCAAAATTACCAAAACTCTGTTGCTTTCTGTTTTTTTCACGCTCGTTCTTTTCGCCCAATCCGGTTGCGGACAGAAACAAGCACAAAATTCTGCCGGTTCAGCCGGAACTCCCAAAACGGAAGTTGTTACCGATAAAGTCGGTCAAGAAGATGTCCAACTTTATATGTATGTCGAAGGACGAACCGTTCCCTATCAATTGGTTGATATTCGGGTTCGGGTTGCCGGTTATCTGGAGCAATGGTTTTTCGTATCCGGTGCCATCGTCAAAGAAGGTGAACGTCTGGCCTTGATCGAACAAGACCAGTTTCAAGTCGCCCTCGACGCCGCAAAAGCTGAACTGGCTTTGAACGAAGCGAAAGCCGCCCTCGCTAAATCCAATCTCGACCGCGCAAAACAACTCGTCGAATCAAAAACATTTTCAATCGAAGAATTTCAGTCCCGCCAAGCAGAATTTCAAACCGCCCAAGCCTCCGTCGAACTCGCCAAAACTTCTGTCCGACGCGCAGAACTCGACCTCCAATATACCGATTTGAAAGCACCCATCACCGGTAAAGGTTCAAAAACTCAAGTCGATATCGGTAATTACGTCAGCCCAACCGGCGCTCAATCCGTACTCATGTCTATCGCCCAACTGGATCCGATTTATGTTGACTTTTTCATCAGCGACCGCCAATTTATCGACCTAAAAGAACGTTTGGGATTCCGAGAAAAATTCAATGAAACTCTCAAATTTTCCACTGAAAACGAAACAGAAAACGGAATAAACAAAATCGAAAACTCCAAAAATCAAGAACCGGAAAATCAAGAACCCCAAAACGGTGATATTGGAAGTATTGATCGCGGAATATTCGAAGTTGCATTATCAACCGGCGCCGATGTCCTGTCCGCAGATTTTTCCCTTAAAGGTAAAATTGTCGCCGTAGTGGACAACCAAATTACGCTTGAAACGGGGCAAATCACGCTTCGAGGTGAATTACGAAATCCGTTGCTTCATATCAATAACCGTGACGATTATATGATTTATCCCGGTCAAATTTGCCGTGTTCGAATTCCTTACGAAAACGTTAAAAACGCTGTTCTGATTCGGGAAGAGGCAATTCAAACAGATCTTGATACAAAATATATTCTCACCGTGAGCAAGGGAATATTCACCCCAACCGACCGGTTTAATCAACCACTCAAAGACAAAAACGGTAATCCGGTTCCGGCTTATGAAACAGATATTGTGAAACGGCGGGATATTAAAATCGGCAGACTGCTTGATTCGCAAATGCGGATTGTTTTGGAAGGTATCAGCCCAGGTGAAACTTATATTGTTAAAGGACTCCAACGTGCCAGAATCGGGATGGAAGTTGCCCCAATCACTTTAGAAGAATATAACCAACGCCGAAGTGAAGAATCTGGAACAATAACAAATGGAACCATTACGAATGGAACCATTACAAACGGAACCGTTGCAAACGGAACTACTGCCAATGGAACTGCCGCAAACGGAACAGACCAAAAGGAAACCGCCGAAAACACAACCGCCAAAACAGAAAAACCGGAAACAACCGCAAATCAAACTGAAGAACCCAACAACGAATCGCCCAATACAAACACCGTTCCCGAACTACAAGAAAATAAACCAACTTCCGAACCGCCAAAATAACAAAATAATTGTAACTGTGATAATGATTTTATTTATCGGCGCAATGATTACTAATTGTAATTTTGTGTAGATAAGGTGTAAATATTGTGTAAATTATGTGTAAATTATGTGTAAATCATAAGGTGATTGGGCGTTTGGGGTTACAACATTATTTTTCCAGCAGTATTGTTATAATGAGGAGGTATTTTATGGAAATTTTTTTTGATCCCTATTCCGATTATGGATTCAAAAAATTATTCGGTGAAGAAGGTTCGAAAGATATTTTGATGGATTTTCTCAACACCATGTTGCCGGACTGTCATCAGATTACCGAACTGGCGTTTTCTGATAAGGAAATAGTACCGGCGGGTATTATGGATCGTAAAGGGTCTTACGATATTTATTGTACCGCAGTAAATGAAGACCGGTTTATTGTCGAAATGCAAAAAGCACGCTTTCCAACCTTCAAAGAACGTGCCTTAATTTATTCCGTGTGGTCGCTCCAAAATCAGATCAGACGCGGCGACGACTGGAAGAAGAAAAAACGTTTTGCCGCTATTTATTTTGTCGGCATCCTGAACTTTGTGTTCAAGGAAGAACTCGACGACCATGGAAAACCTATTCCGAATAAACTTTATACGAATGCCCGTATCTGTGATGAGGATGGTACGGTATTTTACAAAGGTCTAACAATGAAGTTTATTCAAATGCCGCTTTTTAAAAAAACAGAAAATGAATTGGAAACACGTTTTGATAAATGGTTGTATTTTCTCAAAAATCTGCCGTCATTCGATCAAATTCCCCGTATCCTCAACGAACCAATTTTTTCACACGCTTTTGATATTGCCAAAATCGGTAACATGGTACCGGAAGAGCGTGAAGCATACGATAAAAGCGTCATGGATACATTAGCATATTGGGGAGCCATCGAAGATGGAAGAGAAGTAGGAAAAGAAGAGGGAAAAATCGAAGGGAGAATCGAAGGGAAAATGGAGGAAAAAATCGAAGTTGTGAAAGCAATGAAGGCAGAAGGACTCTCCATAGAAATGATTGCCCGAGTTACAAAATTTCCGGTCGAAGAAATTGAACGATTATGACTTACTTGAATAATAACAAGGTCGAAATTGTCC
>JAITIZ010000321.1 GCA_031279215.1 Planctomycetaceae bacterium | reverse complement strand
GCTCCTTCGGGCGATTTTAATGAATATTTATTTTGAAACGAAAAACGACTGTTCAAGTGTGATCCGTATAAATGAGTTTAGAGATAATTCAGTAACGACATTTGGAGCATTGCGCTGGTAACTTGCATCGATGCCTGATAAGCAAGTTGTTGTGCCATATAATTTAACGAAACATCTGAAAGATCAATTCGGAGTGTTGAATTGAGAACGGTTTCGTATTGAATATTTTCGTCGGCTAAACGAAGTTGTACGTTATCAAGACTATTCTGCATCACTCCAATCAATGAACGTGAACTATCAAGCCGTTCAACAGACGAATCAAGAAGTTGTGTTGCCCGTTCTATTTCCCGTGTGTCGTTTTTTTCCATCGCAACTTGCAACCGAATCAATGCGTTAAAAAGTGAATCGGTTTCCAACGGGTTCGGATCATTTCCTTTCAAAATACTGTCCGTTCCGCCGGTCATTGTTACAGAATTTAATGTAACCAGCCCGCTGCCGTTACTCGGAAGCCCGTCCGAATTGGTACCATTTTGAATATCAAACATCGACCGAACCGTTTCCGACGCCTGATTTTGAAACAGATTGACCAAATCATTGGCAGTCGTAACTCCCGATTCAATCGAAAACCGCAATGTTTTCGATGCCGCATCGTACACAAAATTGGGCGGAGTTCCTTCAATCACTTCAATTTTGACATCATTCGCATAAGTTCCAACATTTTTTGCCGTAACCAAAATTGAACCGTTCAACACATCTGGAAACATCAAAGTATTAGCTTGTACTCCGGTTTCTGTTTTTGTTCGATATTCTTCTCCCATGTTGATCAAACCGAGTTCGATTGCTGTTGTCGAAAGCAAGGTCCGGTCAACCCGTGTAACACTTTCTCCGAAACTCTTGTCCGTTAATTCAATTCCGTTACCGAATTTTGCCAACGACACCGACAATAAACCGTCACGGTTATCGGGATGATCATTGATAATCAGTAACACATCACCCAATGTTTTGGCACCGTGAATATCAATCTCTAAAACAGTTCCGTCATTTCTGGTAATTGTAAAATCAATTCCGCCGTCTATTCCGCCGCTTGTTGTTTCAAAACCGTCATAAACAACACCTTCTCCGGTATTGGTACCATTGGCGGTATTGAGTTCCAGATTGAAATATTGTTTTGGTCCCGGCTGTGTATTGAATGCCTCAACCACTTCGCAAGCAGTTGTTACACCAGGGTTGATACCGATGTTAATGATCTTTGCCGTTTCATCCATTGACACAATTACTTTACCTTGCGGATCTGTTGTCGGTACAAAATTGAGTGTGTAATCATTCCACGCCTTCCCTTCATTTCGGGCAGTCAGAATCAAGGAACTATTCGGCGTAACATTATCATACAGTGCCGCAGCGGCAATACCGGGTCCCTCATAATCCGTTACACCGCGTCCAAAATCAAATTCCGTCAACAGTGAATCAAGATCAGCGGTTCGAACTCCGAATTGTGTTGCTGTTGTACCGCCGTTTTCACCGATACAAAAATCTGTTCCGCTAATTCGGCTTTGAATATCAATTCCGTTTCGATTTTCATTGATCGATACATAAAGACCGTATTGAGGATCATTCAGTTTTTCCAAGACATCACCAACGGTTTTACAATTTTCGAACGAAATATTAAAAGTCTGATTACCATTGACGACTTGAATACCCGACGGATCAAAATCAATCCCTGTTCCGCCGGCGGTAGTACCTTCAATAACCGTAATTCCCGGCAATAATGTTACGGTTCCTGTTCCCGCCAGATCGGAACGTTGTTGGTCAATACCGCTTACTGACGCTGTAAACGGCGGAATTGTTCCCGCTTCCGCCGCATCATTAATTGCACGAATAACATTGTTCGCAATCGTATTATCAGGATGAATATTGATCAACACTGTTTTTGTTTCAGCATTATATTCCGCCGATTCCGTTCCCGGCGTAATAAGCGGATCCGCCCGAAACGCAATATTGACATCGTTAAGCGGAAAAAGTTCTTCGCCGGTTTCCGGATCAAGAATATTGTTACCGTTATAATTGGCACGAAGGATAATATCGTTATTGCTTCCGGCAAAAACCAACCTAGTACATGCACGGGAACCTAAAATATCTTCGAGTAATGTTGTTTGTGTCAGTACAGGATTGAGATCACGTCCAATCAGCGGATTTTGTGACGTAAATTCCGTCTCCGTCGGAATACCAAGTTGACGGGCAACCGTTCCCTTTCCAACTTCCGTAACAGTAATCGAACCGGAAGTCTCCGGCGGCAGTGAAAACGATAAACCGTTTGAAGTTAAATCCACTTTGATAGGAAAATAAGGATTTTTATTGTTTTCGATTGTCCGCTTAACATCGGCAAGTGTAACACATTGACTCAAATCAAGATCAAAAGTTATCACTTGATCATTGTGAATATAATTGAAACAAATAGAACCTTTTTCAACTCCCTTGCCGCCGTTGAGATTACTCAAAAATGTTGCATCGTAAACAGCAGGATTGAGATCGGTTTTTCCGCACACCGGTTCCGAAACGGCTCCAAATACGTCAACACCGTTAACATTCGATTGCGAAAGTAAATCCGTGTCACTCCATGAATAAATGTTCGATTCCGTTCCGTTATATTGAACCGTGTAAGAATCCGTTCCCCATTGGAACGGTAAAACAGAAGTGGTCGAACCGGCAAAAACATATCGGTTTTCAAATGAATAATTACCAAAATTAAATATTTGTTGAATCGTTTCTTTGACCGTCTGAGCCAATGCGTTACGTTGTGTGGTACTGGTTGTTGTGTTGATCGCTTCCAATGCCATCGCCCGAGCATCGTCCGTAAGAGCATTGAATAAGGAAAGTGTAGAATCGGTTGCCGATAAAAACGTTTGAGTCGATTGAATATTAGTTACATTCTGCGCCTTGCGCTCCATCAATGTCTGAACAGAAAGTGTTGCCGACGCATTATACGGAGCATCACTCCCGTAACGGTATTGGTTATCGGTCAAGAGTTGCTCTTCATAACGCGACAGTAATGCCTGGACTCCAGACAAATTATTGTACGCACGGTTCGTCTGAAGCGCAACACTGGTTCTGTTGAATGCAAGAGGAACAATAGACATGTTACAAAAATAATTCTGGACGTTACTTGACTAATGTTTATTTGTATTATGAATTGTATAACGAAATAGACGCCGTTTCGCCAAAAAGTTTTCATCTACATTTTCATCTACGGCTTTCACCAACCATCACACCAACTCAATATGTAATAACAATTCCGTGTTATCTTATTTTCAAAACAAAAGTAAACATAAATCAAAGGACTATCTAATGTGTTTTTAATAATTATTGAAACAATGAATGAAAATCAATTGACTTTTCATTTGGTAAAACGGTATTGGGGGGAGAAATTTCGTTACCTTCGGAATCCAATTGTGCGGAACTAACCGAACCGGTATTCCTACGAACCGGAAACGGTAACAACCGAATAGAATGTTCTTTGGGGTTCAAATGTTCGGTTTGTTCTTGGGTGATTTGATTTTTGAGAAGTATGGTATTCAACTCGCGCGAAATCGTTTGTTGAAACGCCACAAGTTCCCGAAAATGTTCCACATAAGTCGGTAATACCGTTTTAATTTCCGCTTCAACAATTCCGGCAGCCTGTTTAATTTGCCGTCCGGCATGATCACTTTGTTCCGCAGCCTGTTCGATTTTTTCCGCCGCTTTGGTAATTCGTCTTAACGCCTCTTCAATTTGCGTCGTCGGAAAAGAATAATTGTTCAAATATAACGCATACGGCGAACCGGAACGCTCTGACGATTCTTTCAATGGAACCGCCTGAGTTTTCACCGTAATAATTTCATCAAACAATTCATCAAGACTTGTTTTCTGATTTTGCGGAACAAAAACATGTTGAGAGGAATCCGTAACTTGATTCAATGTTGCCCGGACAACCCGCAAAGCATCAAATTCGTTATAGGAACATGCTTGTTCCTGATCATGAGTATGAAGATCGTAAACGTTGCAATTATCTTCCATTTCACGTGTAAGAAATTCACGATAAGGTGTTCCGAAACCGTTTTCGGGATTTTGTTCCGATTTTACCCAATTAAGCAGAATCACATTACCTGTTACACGATCAGGATAGGCAACTTTTCCGGTCATTTCCTGCGCCAAATCGGTTGTTTGATAAGCGTAATTCGGTTCCTTGCGGACAAAAGGCGGACGCCTTTCCAAAACCTCGGTACCATATTTTTCTAATGTTTCCCAATCCATTTCGGATTCCTCTAAGCTGTTGTTCCGGTTTAAATCAACAATAATTTCTTCAGGTAACAAATCGTTATTGACCGTATCATTTGTCTCCGCCGCAACAACAGATTCCGCCGTAACAGATTCCACTGTATCAGATTCCGCCGTAACAGATTCGACTGTATCAGATTCCACCGTAATAGATTCCACTGTATCAGATTCCACCGTAATAGATTCTGCCGTAACAGATTCCACTGTATCAGATTCCGCCGTAACAGATTCCACTGTATCAGATTCCGCCGTAACAGATTCGACTGTATCAGATTCCGCCGTAACAGATTCGACTGTATCAGATTCCGCCGTAATAGATTCCACTGTATCAGATTCCGCCGTAACAGATTCGACTGCAACAATATCATGGTATTCCGGTGTTTCTGTTTCAATCGTAAGTGTTTCACCCGCAACCGTTTCAACCTCAATTATTTCATCAGTAATCGTTTCGGTTATATCAGTTATAGTCGTATTTTCGTCAATTGAGTTTTGGGTATCTTCGGTTGTACTTTTTGTGGTTGTGTTATCTATATCTGTAACTGTTTCATCAGTCGTTAGTTCCCCCGTAACCTGCTCGTTAATAACCAATTTGTTGACGAGTGGTTCATGCCGGAAAGATACTAAAAAACGTCCAAAAATAAGCGAAGGATAAAATGAAAAATTACCAATCCATGTATCTCCAGAATCAAAACGGCGGAATGTCGGAAAAATTGACACTGCAAAAAAATGACAACAAAATTGATCCGGTGTTTCAATATTATGCGTTGAAATAGTTGAAATAATAATCCGACGCCGATATTTCCATAAAATATTCTTTTTAACCCGTTGCCTACGGGATGGATAAATTCGTTTGGGCAACCGGTAAATAATATTTTCCTCAATCTCTTTGTCGGTTACTGTTTGAAATACTTCGATATTTTCAGCAACATTATTTTCTGTATTCTCTTCGTCTTCTTCTGTAATCGTTTGAAAAACCTCAACATCTTCCGCAACATTTTTTTCAGCGTATTCCTCTGTTACCATTGGCAATACATTGACGTATTGAGTAATATTCTTTTCTGCAACAGATTCGGCAACCGTTTGGATGGCATCGTCCAACTCTTCGCTGATCGGTAATTCTCGTAACCGTGGAAAACTGTCGGAGGAAAAAAGAATTTCGTTATCCAATTCTTCATCCAATTCTTCATAAAAATTAAGCGGTTTTTCGTCCGTTTCCGGTGTTTCTTCCGAATAATGATATTCATGTACCGTATTTATTTTCGGGACAAGCGGCAGCAATTTATTTGTTATTTCGATGACATCTTGTTCAGGTGAATCCGGTTCAGATAAATTGGATTCGGATAAATGTAATTGGGATAAATATGACTCGGATATTATTGATTCAGAATATTCTTCTTTATATTCGTCTTCCCAATGGTCATCTTCGGGATAGGGCGGTTTGTATTCATTGGGAGAACGAAACCGAATTATTGTTATTTCGTCGCTTTCCGCCGCTTCTTTTTCAATTATTTCTTTTTCAATTATTTCTTTTTCAACTATTTCTTTTTCAACTATTTCTTTTTCTGCTGTTCCAATTGGTTCGGCATCATCCAATGTTCCAAATTCTACGGGAGAATCAAATGTTTTGAGTTGGAAAGTCGCCTTTTTTCGTGCAACAATTTCATCAATGTTTTCAAAAGAAGACGGTTTTATTGTTTCGGAAATCAGCTTTGCCGTTTTTTCTTCTGAATATCCGGTAATTTGTTGAAGGCGTGTCCAAGCGTAATGAGTCAGATTTTCGTCAATTTGCTGTAAATTTCGTTCGGCGGCAATTTGAAGAGCCATATCACAAAGTTGATTGATGGAGCGGGGCAATCCATCCGTCAACTGAAAAATTTGCCATTGGGCATTTTCTGTAAAAATGGGTTCGCAACTTTTGATGTGTGGTGAATCGATTCTTCGTCCTTCACTTCCGCCTGAATGTTCAATCCATTCCATCAGACCAGCCCCCGATACCGAAAAATTATCACATTGTTTGCGTGACAAGTCTGTTTGGCGGATAATATATTGTTTGGTTTCTTCACGGGAAAATGTTTCAAGATACGCCCGATAAACAACACGTTGATTGAAAGTATCAAGATAAGGATCGGTCAGTTTTTCTTCAAATTCAACAGTACCGGTCAGAACAACCCGAAAAAATGGAGTTGTTCCGTTATCACAGTTCATCAGTTGCCGAATTTCCTCGAGAACCGGCATACTAAGAAATTGTGATTCGTCAATCAAAATAACACATGTTTTATTTTGACGTGCAAAATCGAACAAACGTAATCGCAGTTCGGTTTCATCGTTTCCGGCAAATGGGAGTTGTAAATCATAAAGAAGTTGTTGAAAAAAAGATTTTGGTGTTTCCAGATGTCCGTTGGAAATCATTGAAACGGTGTAATCTATTTCCAGCGAATCACGAAGCAACCGAAGTAACAATGTTTTCCCTGTGCCGGAAGCACCGAAAAGTAAAGCGATACCCTCCCCGCGTCGAACAGTTCGCTCGATAGATTGAAGTGCTTCTTCCACTGGTTCAGTAGAAAAATACGACTCCGTATCGGGAACCGCCAAAAATGGTCGGCGTTTCAAACCGAAAAAAGTCTCGTACATGGAAAACGAATGTTAAAATATAACAAATAGTTAATTATTGCCTTATCAATCAATGTCGGCAACAGGAAACATCTCAAAGTGAAAATTCACCTCAAAAAACAACCAAGAATACAAATGTTATTTTGCTAACCTATTGATATAAAAGATATTACAATTGGGGGTTTATTCATAAAAATTCCATATTTTTTGTGGTAAAAAATTTATTTTTAGAAACTTCCAAGAAGAAACATATTCATTCCTATTTGTCGGCATTTTTAGTATTCTCACTCCAATCAGTTTTGTCGTACCACAGATTTTAAACTGATTTTAATTTGTAATCACACTCTAATCCTGTCATAATTTTGGTTCTTTTCGAATATTTGAAAATTGAGATCGATCATTTTTTAATACTACTGTAATCTTATTTTTCCGTTATTTCAGTCGAATTTTTGATTTTTTTCCTAGTGTTCCCCGGTGTGGTTATTAATTTAGTGAAATTGGGGTAGCGAAAAAAAGGCAGTTATGGTATCCTTTTTGCATGATCTTATTTCTGTTTCCCGCCATTTGTAGGTCCCATTCCATTTCAAGGAGGATTTTTCCACAACTGCCATTACCAGAGTAAAAAAGTGGAACGACACCGCGGTCACCGAACGATGTAAACTGATATGGAACGAAAACGGAGTACTCACCATTGCTCTCCACGCCGGCAAGAAAAAAAAGATTAACTACCCAAATTAACAAAATTAACACAAAAATACACACCAGCCAGTGAACACTAGGAAAATTATTATGAAATTAGTTTGTTATACATTTTATTCGTTGTTTCTATTTTTATTTTTTTCATTTCCATTGGTTGCTGAAGAGGAATTGTTTATTGTTCTTCCCATGCTGAATATTGATCCTGTTTCGGTTTCCCAAGATCAAAAGGAAATTGCAGAAAATTTGTATCGGCAGGTTATTGTTGCGGCGGAAAATAGACGGGGTCTTGAAGCAATGCGATTGGCGATCAAAGTCATTGAAGTCAATCCTGATCATGAAATGGTACGGCGTATTTTTGGTTTCAAACTGTTCAATGGACAATGGCGTACCAATTGGGAGATTGATCGTTTGAAAAAAGGGTTTATTGATCATCCGGTATTTGGTTGGATACCTAAAGAATTTGTGAAACCGTATGAATCCGGCAAACGAATGATTACCAAATTCGGTTGGGTCAATACCGATGAGGATCATAAATTTCATGCTGATATCCGTAACGGTTGGCAAATTGCTACGGAACATTATGATCTTTTAACCAATCACAGTCTTGAAGAAGGTGTTCAAATGAGTCGGAGGTTGGAACATCTTTATAAGGCGTGGAAAATGTTGTTTTTCAAGATGTTTTTGAACGAAGAAAAATTAGCGAAACTATTTTTGGAATCGTTACCGAATATTTCATTACCGCGTCATCGGGTTTATGTTTTCCGTGACAAACAGGATTATGTTTCTTTTCTGAAAGACTCGGAACAAGGATTCGAATCGCAACTTCGTGAATCCAATGGTTTTTATCATCCGCAACGTTTTGTTTCATATTTTTTTCCGGTTTCTGCTAACATGGACGAATTTGATGCGGATACGGTTCGCAAAGCGTTGTATCATGAAGGGGCGCACCAACTTTTTCAAGAAGCCCGTCCCAAATCGAATCTTCCGGGAGTTCGAAACAATTTTTGGATTGTTGAGGGAATTGCAATGTTTATGGAAACATTTCGTATTGAGGGAAATTGTTACAAACTTGGTAATCAGGAAGACGCTCGGCTTTTTGCGGCCAAAGCTCATCGGTTTGATTCGGAATATTTATTTTATCTTCCTTTTGAACAAACGGTTACACTTGGGAGGCGGGAATTTCAAACTCATCCTCGATTGGCAAGACTTTATTCACAATCTGCCGGAATGACCCATTTTCTGATGTTTTATCGCAACGGACAATATCGTTATGTGGTATTTGAATTATTGCGGCAAGTTTATGCCGGAGCTGCCCGACAAGACACTTTGAGCAAACTTACCGGACGGTCTTATCAAGAACTTGATCAAGAATACACCGAATTTTTAAAAACGATTCCGTAAAATTCCCAATATGACATTATTGGTAACTTTGAAATATACTTCTTGCGGTCATCAAGTTAATGTTGTAACAATTTACGTTAAACAATTCCCCCAATGGTAGGCGATTTTTCATCGAAAGGTTGCATCTATTGGTTGTAACTGTTGGTTGGTTATTTGAGTTGTACACTGTTGTTTTTTAATTTCTAGCGTAATCAGGAACAAGTCGGCAAGTACGCCGACACAACAGCGGCCCCCCCCTTCGGCGAAATGTTGCCTACCTGACACGGTGTTTTTGTAAGTCTTTACCACAAAAGGACTAATGGATATTCTGATCTATTAAAATCGTTACAATGTAAAAAAAAAGTCAGTATAAGCGAACATAACCTACATTATCGGACGTAACAAAATCAGTCAGATCACTGTTAAAAATGGAACCGAATAAGAACTTTACTTCACATTCGACGGTCACGGAAGCACCAGAGTTTTAACCGATCTTGCCGGTGCAATCGTCGAACTCTACGCCTTCGATGCTTACGGTAACGCAATTGGCTTCGACCCATCTGTTGCGCTAACTGAATTTTTGTACTCTGGCGAACAATTCGATTCAAAAATTGGTCAGCAGTATTTACTAGCAAGATATTACGATCCTGCAACCGGAAGATTCAACCGTCTTGATCCGTTCTTTGGAAATCTGAATGATCCGCTATCTCTGCATAAATAT
>JAITIZ010000269.1 GCA_031279215.1 Planctomycetaceae bacterium | reverse complement strand
GTAATATATCAGAGGAATAATTTATTTTTTCGTAATATATGTGTGAAATTTTTCAAAGGTTTCAAATTTATTTTTAATAAACCTTATTTTTCACCTTATTTTTCTTAACTAAACTATTCATCAAAAAACTTATTAGCAATGAATCAACAAAAAAACAAAACCTTATTACCTTATTATTAAAAATTGATTTGTTAATAAGGTAATAAGGTTTGTGCGCGGCGGCATCTCTGGCTACTAAGGTTGTTTTGTTCGGAAAAATAAGGTGAAAAATAAGGTTCGTTTTAAAAGTCATAACCCCAAAAAAGTAGAAAAACAATTATTCCACTGATATATTACCAATGAAATAATTTATTGTTATCAGAACGCGGTTATCTCATTTGTATCTTTATGTATTTTTTTTCGTTTATTTCGTGTGTTTCGTAATTCTCAAAAAATCGGGGAATATATTCTGTGGAATTTTTATTTTTTTTATTTTTTTGTGACCTATTGACAACTTATTAAACAATGGTAATATACGCAGCGTACTATGAATTTCGGCGGTACAAAAGTTATTCATTGAATTGAAAAGCCTGTTTTCTGATAAGTAATCAGGCGGATCAAACCGAAAATTCAAGTGAAAGAAATTATTTAATCATTAAAGATATTTTCTGATCATAAAGAAAGAATATAATTTTGTATGGTCGAGAAATCGGAATAATTGGATAAATCCGAACTTATCGAGTTGGTTTGAGATAATCTGAAACACGGTATGATTTCTCATCGATTATATGTTTAAAGATTCTGTCAAATTTTTCACCTGCTATTTTTCGTACAATAATTCTTTGTGCGTATGCGATCTTTATGAGTATTACGTATAAATTTCTGATTATTGGATAAAAGATTTATTCAATTTTCAATACCGGCTAACTCAACAAACAAATAAACAATGGCAATTCAAGATTTTAAAGATCTGTATCAATGGGCAGATCAACTTTCAGATGTGATGGCAGAACGTAAACGAGATGATCTTGTCAAGCAAATCAACGAGGCGAAAGCATCTCTTGCGTCAAACACTTTTACGCTTGCCGTTCTTGGCAAAGCAAAAAGAGGTAAATCAACTCTCATCAATGCCTTACTTGGTCGCAAAGATGATATGTTAGCACCGGTTGATAAACTTCCTGCATCGAGTGCAATTACGCGATTTCGATACAATAAAAAGGAGCAAGCTGTTGTTGTATTCCAAGACAATCGCAGCGAACTCATTCCGTACTCCAGAATCAAGGAGTTTGTAACGGAAGAGTCAAATCCCGGTAATTCAAAAGGTGTTGCTCTTGTTGAAGTATCCGGTACTTTTCCGAAACTTCCGCCGCAAGTTGAACTCGTTGATACTCCCGGTGCCGGTTCTATTCACGAACATCACGACGCACTTTTACATGCTTTCATTCCGGAAGCTGACGCTGTAATTTTTATCGTTACCGCAAGTATGCCGATTGATCAAGATGAAATTGATCTATTGCGGGAAGTCAAAAAAGCTGATATTAATAAAATATTCTTTGTTATCAATAAAATTGATGATGCTGAACCAGACGAAATTGAATCTGCCGTACAACATAATCTTCAACTTTTAGCACAAAACGGAATTACGCCTGAAGGTTTTCATCGTATCAGTGCCAAGAATGCATTTCTTGGTAAAGAAAATAGTAACGTTCCCGCTTTAACAGATGCACTTGGTAATTTTCTTGCCGTACATAAAGGAAAAGTTTTAAGACAACGTTTTTTAAGTAAGGTAAACGGAATTGTCGAATCCGAATTACGATCAATCGAGGTTGCTTATTCTGCCGGTAGTAAATCAGGTACAGAAATAGATGCCGATATCGCAAACATTCAAACACAAAAACAAAATATCAGCAGTAAACGCGAATTTCAAGAAAAAGAATTTCAACGCAAATGGAATGAAGCATTGAAAGAATTTACAGCCAAACTCGAATCCATAGAACGAAATGTTTCTGCAAGTGTAAAAGAAAAAATTAACAATACCTGGACTTTGGGCGTAGGAAGACTTGTCAAGGAATTACCGACATTTATCAATCAAACGATGACAGATACGCTCTCGCCTATAACGAAACGATTTGAAGAAACAATACGTTTAGCTTGTGAAGACTTAAATGCAGATTATCCTGTACTTGATAACGATGAAACAGGTAAAATCGTTTTTATTTCGCAACGAGATATAACAACTACGAAAGGATTAATTACTGGCGGAGTTTTAGCAGTGGGAGGTTATGGTCTCGTTACCGCTGGTGCTTCAACTGCTGCAACAATAGCGGCAACCAATGCCGCCACACTTGCTATTGCCTCTTCTGCTGCCGGAACAGCAACAATTTTAGGCACTATTGGATTAGGAATAGATACTATTTGTGTGAGTTTATTTGGCATACCTATTGGTGCGTCGTTAATGGGTGGTGCGGGAGCTGTTGCAGCTCCAACATTATTGAGTACGCCGATATGGGTTGCTCTGTCAGGACCTGTTGGTTGGACGCTTGCCGGAATCGGAGTATTAGCTGTACCATTTGCATGGCGATTATCAAAACTCAAACAGAAAGATAAACTCGAAGAAGAGGCGCAAAAGCAAATTAAAGAAATTTTCAGTGGAATTCGTAAAGATCGTTTGCCTGCTTTTAAAAGTATGGGAAACTCAATACTTGAAGGAGTCCGAAATAATCTTGATTACAAAATCAAACAGTTGGAAGACGCTTTGGTGTCTGCAAAAAATAATCGTCTAACTGAAGCACAACTTACTATACTCAAACGTCAGAGCGAAACACTGAATAGTTTAGTGTTGCAAGGTGCTGAATGGTTTAATGAATAACGAATAAAAAATGTCGTAATATATCAGTGGAATATTTGTTTTTTAACTTTTTTGGATTATGAATTTTAAAACTGACTTCATTATACTCCTTGTAATCTAATAAGATATTATCAATAAACATTGCAATAATTTTTAGTAAATACAACTTGTTTTCGAGTCGAAAAATTGTGTACACAAGTTCGCCCCGTAGGGACAACCAGCAATAGCGTGAGGTAATCGCCCTACGTATGGTTTCGCATTTGAAATCAAGCCCTGAAAGGGCGTAAGCCAAAGATTATACTTAATCTTATTGCTGTCGCCCTTACAGGTTTTTGGTGTTTTATATTGGTTCCGTAGGACGTTGCACCCGCTAATGCCGGTTGCCCTTTCAGGGCGATTTTAATGAATACATATTTAAAAAGAAAATCGAAAATTCAAGTAAGAGTAGTTTAGAAATATTCCACTGATATATTACAAAATGTTAAATAAACACACGAATAAAAATGTCAAGTGAACTCATAACTATAATTGATCGTATTCTGTTACTTATAAGCGATAGCGAGAATTATCATCGAGAAACAAAAGATGTGTACGATGTGTTTGGAGAAATGCGATTATCGCTTAACGAAATCCGTCGTCGTGTTAAAGCGGCGTCAAAACGTTATGTTGTTGCCGTTGTTGGTTTGACTAATGTTGGCAAATCTACATTGTTAAATGCATTGTTTGGAGTTGACCTAGCACCGCGTCGAAATGGTCCTTGTACGGCAGCACCAATAGAATTTGTTTATGGCGATTCGTATCAGGTAAATGTTGAACATTACAACAGTTTTACACGTCCGCATTTTCCATGTGTAACAATTGAAGAAGTTCATGAACGACTGACGGCATTAGCAGATGATAGCGGCGCGGAACGAAGTAAAAGTATTAAACGAGTTGAGGTAACTACACCATTAGAATTACTGAAACATGGTTTAGTAATTGCCGATACTCCGGGCTTTGGTGCAGCTCAAATTGAAGGTGCCGAAGGTTCGCATGAAGAGTCGCTTAAAAGATATTTGATAGACAAAGTTTCTCAAGTCTTTTGGGTCGTATTAGGTGAGCAAGGAATTGGTAAGCGTGAAATGGAATTTCGCGATTCTATGTTCGCCCAAATATGCGGCGATATAATTGTTACTCGATGTGAGGATTGGGATGACAAGGATAAATCACGTTTTCGACAACGGTTTACTCAGTTGTTTAGCCGGATACCGCAATTTCATTTTGCATCAGGAAAACTTGGTCTAAAAGCACAAAAAGAAAATGACGCTCAATTACTTGAAGAAGCTGGAATAGTCGCTATACAGGAACGGATTCGTGAACTCAGTAACGAAAATGGACGCTTAAAAACAATACAAGATTCAATACTAGCATTATGTGAGGATGTAACAAATTGGTGGACAGATTACACACAAGAAAATCGTTATCTCAACTCGCTTTGGAATCCAATAGCTTTGAATAACTGGAAAATGTTTACAGAAAATATCGATCTACCACTAATAAAACAAATAACCAATATTATTAACATTTAACAAATTATTTACTAACGATGTCAATACAAATTTCACTCATTGGCACAGAAGGTTCCGGCAAAACTGTTTTGATGACAGTTTTAGCAAAGAAATTAGCAAAGAGGTCAAATGACGGACTTTTCTTAAATCCGGTTGGTGCGAAAACCTTGAAATATATTGAAAAAAACTGGTCAACATTACAAAGCGGTGAATGGGTTTCATCAACGCCTCCAGGACAAATGTTTGATTTATACTGGAAATTTCATATACGCGGGCAAGAAGCAGAAATGCGATTGATCGACTCTGCCGGTCAAGATTTACGAAAGTTATTTAACGAAAAGGGAGGATATCAAGACCCCAATTTGTCAGAGCAAGATCGAAAGTTTCTTGATTATATCTGTTCGTCTTCAATAGTAATACTGTTGGTGAATGTGCAGGATTTTATTGCGAGAAATGACAACTACCAAATTGATACTCAAGCAACGCTCAAAGAAACATTGGACTTTATGAGTAAGAATGGGAAAAGAAAGGTAGCTATTGTCTTTTCGCAATATGATCAATTTGAGGCTACAATCAAAAATAAATATGATGGTTCATTAGAAAAATTTCTCGAAAAGAAATTTCCCTATCTTTATAATGAAACTACCGATCAATTTGAAAATGTTTTTCCTGTAGCAGCAGTATCTGATACAGAAATTCGTACTGATAGTGATGGCAAAGCTCGTTCTGTTCCGAAACACGATTTCAACTCGGCAGGGCTTGAACCTCTTATCAAATGGCTTGCAGACGCCGTGCAGAATGATTTAGTAACAAAAGAAGAAGAAAGACAAATTGAAGCAATAAGTGAACACCAAAGAATAGCAGAAGAAGAATGGAATAAAAGAAAAGAAGAATGGATAGGAGTTGCAGCTGTGGTTGGATTGGTCTTTCTTTTATTGGTTGCTGGTTATATTGGTGTTAGTGTTGTTGGTAATTGGCGTAAAGCAGCAGAAGCAAAACAGGCAGCAGCAGAAGCAGAACGGCTAAAACAGCCAATACCGGACGTATTTGACAAATGGAGAGGGGGTTGGTGTTGCGATAAAGGTCTTTTTTCTTGTCGAGAACATCGGGCATACGCATCGGTTCCAATAATAAATAAAGGTGGTGCTGGTAATATCACAGTAACTTTTTCATTAAAAGGCCGCTCCGGTTTCACAAATGAGTATTTTAATAAAGGTGAAAAAAAATGGGTTACAGTTTATGTGTTTGAATTACCCAATCATGAGACAGCAAATGATGTAAATATTAGTTTTAAAGCTTCGGAATAGACATAAAGGAATTTCGTAACATATCAGTGAAATCTCTCAAAGGTTTCAAATTTATTTTTAACTAACCTTATTTTCTACCTTTCCGAACTAAAAAACTTAGTAGCCAAAGAGATCACCACATACCAACCTTTTATTACCTCATTAACAAATCATTTTTCAACAATACGGTAATAAGGTTTTGTTTTTTGAAGATTCTTTGCTACTAAATTTTTTGGTGTTTTTTGATGAATAGTTTAGTCCAGAAAAATAAGGTTGAAAATAAGGGTAGTTTTAAAATTCATAAACCCAAAAAAAGTTGAAAAACAAATATTCCACTGATATATTACAAATTTTATAAGGGATTGTTTGGAGACAAGAATTAAATTTTAGGTAATTTCTAAAAACTAAGGGGGAATGCGGACAGTCTTTCTGCACTGTAAATACTTAAACATGCGATTGAAACGACCGCGTTCCTCCTCAAAATAAAATTAGCCCTGAAAGGGCGACAGGAAAAGTTGAAACGATAAAAATATACTTTTTTTGCAAATTCGGATAATATATTATAAGTGAGAACGGTTTACAACATACCTATATGATTAACAATTAATTAGAGATTAAAAAATGCGACTTTTTTATGCACTTTATGACCCTGCTTTTCCGGTTGATGGTGATTATTGGTCTTGGTCAGCCGAAGAAATAGTAGTTTTGAAAGCGGAACAAAACCGTTTTTATGGAGACTTTGCGGTTAAACATTTACCGCCCAATCCAAACAAATTATTACCTTCTGATTTGTGGGGAGGCATTGTACGTTTACCAAATTTCGATTGGACTGTTGTTTATCGTTTTTTAGATGGCGGATACGATGACCGCGGTCGTCCGGGGCATTACGTCATTATGACCGCATGGGTAAAAACCGCGGATACTACCAAAAAAGATTTATCGCCGATTTTCAATTCTCTCATTTTTAAGCAAGCTAATGATCATGCAAAAAAAATTCCTGTTCCCAAACCCAATTTTTTAACTGAGAAATTCGACGGACAACCAGTAACATGTCCGCAAGACGAGATTAACCAGTTGTTACAAACAAAAGAAATTTCAAAAGAAATTTCTTTTTTACAAGACGACGTAGTTTCCTCCGCGACAAAATTGTTTGCTAATATCCCGCTTATAGACGAATTAGACTCACTACAGATAGAGCCGATTGAATGTGCAGATGTGCGTATTGAAAAAACATCTGAACAAAACAAAGCCGTTGTTCGTATAAAATTTCAACCAAAACCGAAAATAGAATCACCGGAACCGATATCTAATCCGAAATTGAAACCAGTAGAAGGGTGTTCCTCTACACCTACACCGAATCTTTCTCTCCTTAAATTATTGAAAATTATTAGTGAAAAGTATAGGAAATTACTTACTTTTTTGATCGTTTGTATGTTGGTCGTTGCGGGTCTGTTTATCTTTTATACTCGTTATTATAGTCCAGCTAGCAAGCCTCGTAATCATACAGATACTCAACGTATCGTACAAGAAAGTTCGCATCAACAAATCAAAGAGATATTTAGTAAATTACCAATTGAAACAAAACAAAATTTGTTAATTGAATTACAGACGGATTTGTTTCTGGAATCTACAGGTATAATCGATGCGGCAACACTTGAAAAGTGGAGTAATCCTTATCGCGATTGGCATCTTTATTCTGATTCGATTATTCCATCCGATTATAAAATTCCAGACGCACCGGGATTCAAAAATTACAATTACCCCAGCGTGTATCAACTCGAAGGAAAACCGAATATTTGGTATATGGCTTTTATCGGTTACAACAACAACGGATATAATTCATTTGTCGTTGAGAGTCACGATCTCGTCCATTGGAACAATCCAAAACTCGCTATAGAATTCAGGAAACAAGGCGAATCTGATCATGGCAGCTGCGTTATCGGCGCATTTCTTTACAATAATTGGGATATTAAATCTCCGCGAACTCTCAAGAAAAAGGACGATCAATATTGGACATTGTACGGATGTTATCCCAATCAAGGCGGTTATAAATTACGTTCTGGTTATGAAGGTGTTGCGGTCAGTAACGACGGTATGACTTGGACTCGCACTTCCGATCCTCAAATTCTTTCCACTAATCAAAACGACCGCAAAACTTGGGAAAAAGATGGTATATACCAACCTTGGCTCCTCGAACACGAAGGAACTTATTACAATTTCTACAATGCCGCCAACGGAAATATCGAACAGATAGGACTTGCTTTATCCAATGATTTAATTCATTGGGTACGTTATCCGTCTAACCCGATTCTTAAAAACCGCCCCAATGGTTATGACGCCCAAATTTGTTCAGACGGCAAAGTTTTTCGTGACGGTGACCACTGGACAATGTTTTATATCGGCGTTGGAAAAGACGGGGCAAGTATTATGATTGCGTTTTCACGTGATCTGTTAAAATGGACAGCCGCTCCTGAACCTCTTTACAAATTCAATGAACACCAAACCAATTTAAACAAAGAATCTGTTCACAAAATTTCTCTTGTGTACAATCCGAAAAATAAAACATTTTACATGTTTTACAGCACAACCGGTAACAAAGGACGTACAATCGGTTTGTTGACCAGCAAGAAAATAAGCGAATCTCAAAAATAGATCATTATCAATTTGTAATCTGTCCGTAGAAATTTTCAGTAGAATATTTGTAATCATGTTAGAACATAAACAATCGCCAATGTAGAGACACAATGCGCCTTGTGTCTCTATATGTTACGGAATAAACGTAATCTTTCGGAGAAATTTCTCAAAGGTTTCATTTTTATTTTCAACCAACCTTATTTTTCACCTTATTTTTCCGAACTAAACTATTCATCAAAAAAACTTAGTAGCCAATGAGACAACCACACACCAACCTTATTACCTTATTAACAAATCATTTTTCAATAATAAGGTAATAAGGTTTTGTTTTTTTGTGATTCATTGCTACTAAGGTTGTTTAGTTAAGAAAAATAAGGTGAAAAATAAGGTTAGTTTTAAAAGTCATAAACCAAAAAAATTAAAAATAAAAATTCCGCTGATATATTACAAAAATTCTATCTTCGGAAATTCCGATGATACCAAAATAGGTAAAATAAATCTCGGCAAAAAAA
>JAITIZ010000263.1 GCA_031279215.1 Planctomycetaceae bacterium | reverse complement strand
CGCGCTTGATACAACGGAGTGTCAAAATTCGCAATGTTACCCGCAAGCAACGCCTGACGTGCCTCGTCAAAATTCACAACCTGTTCCAAAACCGGAACCGTTGTCCCGTCAAACAACGCACGAAATTGATAAGTCGGACGAATCATCTTTTTGAGTAGTGGATAGTGGATTGTTAAACAAATTAACGGTCTTTCATTATTTGTCCCCAAAATCTTTACGGAAAGTTTAGTTTAGGGACAAAGGATTGTGTTGAAAACTCTGGGGGTCAAATTTAAATAAAACCTAAACCTTGTTTGCCAAAATCTGAGTTGTCAAAAATCTGAGTTGTCAAAAATCTGAGTTGACTGATGCCCTCTCTCATTAGTCCTTATTGTCTCTAGATCCTCTAATGTCCCTATAAAAAACGAAAATAATCATTTAAGGGAATTTGTAATATATCAGTGGAATTTTTATTTTTTATCTTAGCCCCGATAGGGGCGTCGGGATTTTTTACTGAATTGCCCGCCCCAACGGGGCGGGTTTAAGTTCCCCCTCCTACCCCAACGCCCTGAAAGGGCAACGGGAAGATGATTAAATAACGAACCGTTTAAAATTTCTTATCGCCCTTTCAGGGCTACTATGGTTGTTCTCTACAATTATTCCACTGATATATTACGAACATTTTTAATTTTGCAACTATTCACTCGAATACAGTTTCTGTGTTTTATGGTTGATTTTGGATAACATAGGGAATAAATACAATATAAAATGTACGTTTTAGAAAAAAATGTACACCCTTTTATTTTATCTATGTTTACTTTTTTTGTAATGTTACATTTCGAGTGATATGTTACTTAATTTTTTTTGTATATTGAATTTATCCATACTTTACAAATTTTCGGCAAGGCATCTAATAATACTTTAGGGAACTTCTCAAAACCTCACCTGCAACAAATATTATCCTAGAGTTTATAGTGTGGTTGTTAATGGGAGCATTCTCATTCCGTGTATACTCAATCTTGTTATCAATAGGGAACTTCTAAAAACCTAATATTTTATCTAAAAATTCATTGTTAGTCCTTATTTTTCAAGGGACAAAATTTCTATAAGGTAGGTTTTTAGAAGTTCTCAATTATTAATCAAAGGCATATTGACAACAAAATATTTCGGATTATACTGTTTGAATGCTTTAAGTTTCTTGTGTGGGAGTTTGTATGCTGGATAAAGTTTTTCATAAAACATTGCACCGAATCACGATTTTGGGATCGTTATGGTTGTATGTCTTTGCTCTGATTCTCAGTCCGATTTGGCATGTTCACCACTATCACTGCAACAATCAATCCGATCATACTTCGGAATGTTGTTGTTCATCGTCTCCGGTTTGCCCTTCTATTGAACCGCGCAATGATTGTGATTTGTGCCGGATTCTTCATGTTACCGTTCCGTTGTTTGTGTTGACCATTGCTTTACCGGAAACCGCAAACAATACATCGGAAACCTCCGTGAAAAATGCAACTCTAATAGTTCAAACTATTTACGGAATTCCTTCATGCCGTGCACCGCCGTTGGATGTTTGTTCTTAATAAATCCCTCATGGGATTTCTGTATTAATTAGTTAATTAATTATATTCAAATTGACGTTTGCGCTTGATGTACGTATTGAGTCGTATTCGGTTCACCATTGGTGTTTGTGAATCCTCGCGCTGAAAGTATCGATTTATTCGGTTCGGTTTGTACGTCCGTTTGTTTACTCATTATCCTTGAAAATGACATTTGAAAAAATTTCGGTTTTTGCTTTTTGACAGCGTTATAAAATTGACCGGATTTTTCAGTAGGAATGCACCGTTGTTGTACGTCCCTATAAAACGAGTTTTCAAATAGGTTAAACAAATTTCTATTCAACATTACTTATATTCAACAACCTTTTACAAAGGGACAAAATTATGTTTACTCAAAATATTTTTCAGTTAATACTCCAGTTGGTAAGTGAATTTTTCGTTGTTCTTTTCGGAAAGTTCGGATCGTTTTTGCCAATTAATGTTAAAATAGGCAGGGTGGGGGGCATAGGCTATTCAGGAGTGGTTTCACACTCGTTGAATTGCTGGTCGTGATTGCCATTATCGGCGTCTTGATCGCATTACTGCTTCCAGCTGTTCAAATGGCACGCGAGGCGGCAAGACGTATGTCTTGCTCCAACAACATGAAACAATGGGGACTTGCGTTGCACAATTACCATAGTGCGTATAACGTGTGTCCGGGTCTTGGCAATGGATACTACCCTGCCTACTCCATTCAAGCCAATCTTCTTCCCTACATCGAACAACCCGCATTATCGTCGTTGCTCGATTTCAATACACCGCTATTGGTGGGTTCAAAAGGTTCTTCGTACATTAACCCTTCTTTGTCGGAAGTGATCCAATGTACGGCAAATCTTTTCAAATGTCCCAGCGATGGAACGGATCATTTGTACCCAATCAGTAAAATTGGTACCACCAGTGGACCAACTGCTTTTGCGCGGGGAAGTAATTACGTTTTTTCTACCGGTAGTAGTGTTTATCCGAATATGGATCTCCGTTATCCAACCGATGGATTATTTTACTATAATTCTGCTCGCGGTTTTGAAAGTATTACGGATGGGACATCCAATACAATCATTTTGTCCGAAGCCAAACTCGGTGATAACGCCGATAGTCCAACAGAAGGCGACGCCCCTGAAATGCGTCGTGTTGCCGGTGTGGGAAGTTGGGTTAAACCGATTGCAGCAACCGACAACACACAAGGTACTGATCCGCCATTAACAGATCCCGGTGACGGTTCGTTTGCAAGTATTAAAGCGCAAACTGATAGCTCTACTGATTGGGAAACGAAACGATGTGGAGCGTGGATTTGGGGGGCACCGCTTTATAGTGCGTTCAGTGCTTATTATCCTCCGAATCACAACATCCCGGATATTCATTTTCACGGCATGGGATTGTATGGAGCGCGAAGTAATCATCCAACCGGAGTTAATGTCGGTTTAGCCGATGGCAGTGTCCGCTTTATGAGTAACTCCATTAACCTTGACATTTGGCGGGCATCGGCAACTATTGGCGGTAGTGAATCGGTACATTTACCTTGAAACCATATTGTCCAACTGTAATCAGTTTATGGCAATAATCCAAAGGTAGGCAATGTTTTGCCGGAGTTTTTTTACCCTCTGTTGCGGCCCTTTGACAAAAGGTTACCTACTTTGGGATTTCCAACTGTAAACAAATTTACGAAAATTCGACTGAAATATTATAAAAATAAGAGGTTGTATCGGTTGTTCCATAATGAATTGAGTTTGTATTTGTCAGCAATAAAAGATATTTCCATGAGCGGCAAAATATTTTGATCTTTGAAAATTAGGTGGTTTGCAATATTGCAAAAAAAAAAATTATGTGCCTTGACGTATTGCCAAAGTGTGCTATAGTATTGGAAGTCTAAAACTTTGGGAATTAAAACATGTTGAACTCTTAGTATTGGACTTCCCGTCGGGAGCAAGCGGGACATCACATTTTCACAATTCCTTACGAAAGGACAATGTATGTTCATGCAAAATCTTTTTAATGTGTTCGGTCTGACAATGTTAACTCTGTTCAGTTTAATGTTGTTTAGATTTTTCAACAACTTTTTTAGGAAATTCTGCCTTTTTTCTAAAAAAATTAATGTTAAAATAGGCGGGGGGGGGGTATCTGGGCAAGAACAAGGGGGC
>JAITIZ010000259.1 GCA_031279215.1 Planctomycetaceae bacterium | reverse complement strand
TCAATAATCTCGCCCCGTGCGGGGCTTTGTTATGTTGGGCATTTTGACCGTAGGTTGCGCTGCGCTACACCTACGGTTATGCACATCTCGTCCCTGCGGGACTAAGAAAACATAAGAGATTTAAGAAAATTTCATGAAAATAAGACCAAAAAAATTATTCCACTGATATATTACTAAAAATTTAATTATTTCTTAACTGTCCTTTCCAAAAATTTTCAACCGAATTTCCCTTGTTTTTCTTATTTTTTGGAAAGGGCGATTTTTTAAACAAAATAAAAATACGATAATATCATTTATTGGGATGTGGTGAGGTTCCGTTTTATGGTAAAAATATGTGAAAGGTGGTTGGTGAGTTATTGGGGTTCGTTTTTTGGGCTTACCATGATTTGATCGAGAAACAATTCATTGAGTGGTTTTAGAGACACAGATTCTGTTACGTTTGAGGAAATCCGAAGAATTTCTTGATACCGGTTCATGGTTTCCGTCAACCAGTAAACCAATTCTTTTGACAGTTTAATTGGTTCCTTATCGGTGGACACTGCTTTTTGTTGAATTCGGTCAATAATTTCGTTAGTCAATGTTAGAGGGAGAAAATCTGTTTCCAGAATTTTTTGAAATTCAGTGGGCGGCATGGTTCCGTGTGTTTCGATCCATTTGCAAGCCAAAAGCGGACGAATCACGTAAAAAAAACGGTTAATACCGATAGATAACCCCTGCATTCCCTGATTAAACGCTTGCTCGGCAATCTTGAGATAATGAAACAACGCCCGTTTTTTCTGGAAATAAACCGGAATGAGTGCTGCTAAACGGGAAATAAATTTCGAATCGCCTCCGTAAACAATGGGACTTTGAATCTGTTCGTTCAATGAAATGCTGCAAATGGAAAACATACGAAGTGCTTTTCGCAGTTCAAAACCGGATAAATCGATATTATCGGGAAAAACGGTTTCGATAGTTTCGTGTCGATCTTCGATGGAAAGGTACCAATGGGTAGCGTGGGCGTAAATGAATCGGACATCATAATCGCTATCTGGTGAAGGAAGTCCCCAAGCACGGCTTCCCGATTCGGCGGCAAAAAGAAGTCGGCAATCATAGTGTTGTGTTAAATCTGCTAAATGTTGTGTGATTGTTGGGTTAATATCCATTGTTTTAATTGGGTTGGGTTGGTTGTTCCTGTGCGGCTCACGGGAACTTTTATAAAAACATTCCTAAAAAAATGGAACATATCTTCAAATATACTCATCACATTTGACAATTCGGTTTTCGTTTTTTGACAGGATCAACAGATTGCGGCGGGATAAACAGAACTTGCAGATTTTTAAATAAAAGACTCAAAAATTCTGCTCGTATAAAACTGAATTTTAAAGTGCAATAAGTATATTAGAACGTATCGCCATGTTTCAGTCAATGAGGTGAATTTAGACTTTACACAGTAAAACATGTCCATTATTCAACCTAATTTTCAACCTAATTTTCACCTAATTTTCTTAACAAACCAACATCAGCAGCCAAATTATCCAATCAACAACAACCTCATTACCTTATTAAATGAATGAAAAAATAAGATTACAAAAAGATAAGTTTATTACGGGATACAGGCTACACATCCGCATCAAACCGTCAAAACAGCATTTCCATTAAACAATTCCGTAATTCCGCAACGGAAAATAAGATTTTATCCGGTTTGGCGGCTTGTAGTTTTTCCGGTTCCGCCGTACTTGCCCATGCCGCACTGAAAATCGGAATCAATACGCTGCGGGTTGCCTGAATATCACTGAGAGCATCGCCAATATACACAGTATCCTGCGGTTTCAAATCGAGTTGCTGTAATACGTTACGAAATCCTTCCGGTTTGTTTGGCTGATACGGCGAACCCGTTTCCACCACATCAAAAATATCCTCAAGACCCAATATTTCCAACGTAATCTGCAACGATTTTAATCCTTTTCCCGTAACAAGTGCAAGATAAATTTTTTTGGTTTTCAACTCGTTCAGTAATTCCCGAATCCCATCAAATGGTTGTGGACACATAGAATAGTGTAACAAACGATATTGTTCCCAAAAATATTTTACACCCTCATCAGCATGATCGGGAATCAGTTTTTTCATCGTTCCCTCTTCCGAAGGTCCAAACGCCGCCAGTATTTCTTGATCCGTTACCGGACGTTTCAAAAACGGTTCCGTAACCCGACGAAATGACTCAACACAAAGCGGAAGCGTGTCCGCAATCGTACCATCCATGTCAAATATCACACATCTTAACACTCGCACAATAAATCACCTTATTAAAAATTGTTCTTGAAATATTACCCTAAATTACCCTAAATCGAACGTGAGTCATTACAAAATTAGTGAGAACTGTTACGAAATAAAACAGACCAAAACAATCAAGAGGACTCTATTTACATTGGACTCTATTTACGTTGGATTCTATTTACGTTTCTTTTTTGCCAAGTCCGAATTTTTCACGGTAATAATCAACCTTGAAATCATAGAGCGGTGTTGGTGAGTGAGCGTATTTCGACTGATTTTGCCGATAAATCTCCGATTGAGCTAACGCAATATTGGCAGCTCCCGACGGCGAATAAAGAATACTCAACTTGACCGGATGTCCCAAAACATCCGCTTCCAATTGAACTTCCCGACGGGAACGAATCTCCGGCGTGATCTTACGCCCCAACATGTCAACATAAAAAAGTTTGAACGCATTCGTTTTACCAAAACCACTCATAAAAAGAACTTCTCGTATTTTACTGTTTCGTATTTGTTGAAGCAGTTCTGTGTTGAGCCGTGTCGGAATTAAATCACTGTCCGCCCACGAACTTGATTTCCTGTTACACTCCCGAACCGTATCACTAACCGCTATCTTGTATCGGCACAAAAATTTCAAAATACCCGAAAGTGTAATCGGTTGACCAATTTCCCCGTCTGATGCCCGTTGAAGTAATTCCCATAAACTTAATCGACTGCCATAAAAAAACGGAATTTTAAACTCGTTCGTGTTATGCGGATGAATCGTTCCCACAATGACTTTTTCATGATTCGGATCCACCGGATAAAGATCAAGATATTGATGAATTGTTGTAACCATAGAGGATATGATATTTATTGTCAAAAAAAGAAACTATTCAATTTTACCCCAAAAACAACCAAGAAGAATAACCCCAAAATAACGTAATCATATTCCACTCTACAAGATTACGTAACATTAAACAGGACTAATATTCTGATTTATTTATCTTTTGTATCTTCTACTTTCAGCCTTTTTAATGCCTTGTCCGCTAACGGGAATCCTTTTGCCTGTTTATAGATTGAAATAGCATGATTGGTATCGTGCGGTAAACCGCCAAGTCCCAGTTCAAAACAACGTCCAAGATGATACAACGACCAAGCATCACCTTGTTGAGCCCCCAATTGGAAATATTGGATCGATTTTTGGTAATTCGGTTTAACTCCGTTGCCGTAAAAATAGATTTCTCCTAAAAATTGTTGCGATTTAATGTTGCCTTCTTCCGCCAATCGAGTATGTCGTTCCAACTCTTGGGTTGAAATGGCCGACTTGTTCTCAATCGGAGCACCTGATTCCGAATATTTTGTATCATTTTTATTTTTCTCTGTTGAATGACTGTTTTGTGTTGTTACATTATTGGAAAAGTTTGAATTTGCCGTAAACTTCCAAAAAATAATTCCACTGACCAACACAAGAATTACTAAACAAATTACAATCAAACCCGCACGGGATAAAATTAAATTGTACGGAATAAACGCCATACCCGAAGAACACTTCGGTTGTCGGGTATAAGGAAATGTTTGATTCTGTTGCTTGAAAGTATCTTGAGAATCAAGAATTGTTTCTGTTTTTGTAAAGGGCCAAATTCCTGTTTCCGGCATCGGCTCCACAAGATTCAATTTCAACGATTTACTTAATTCCTTCACAAAATCGTAACAATTCGCGAACCGGTCTTCAGGATTTTTCGATAAAACTTTACGCAAAGTGATTTGGATCTGTTCCGGTAAGGATTCTTTCAAAATTGGTTCCGTATGAAGAATTTTTTCACGGCATTCCGTATCATTTTCTCCATAAAACGGTAATTCCCCTGTTATGAGTTGGCAAGCTAAGACTCCAAGAGCAAATTGATCCGAATAAGGAGTATAATTTTTGTCAGACCAAACTTCCGGCGCCTTCCAGAAAGCAGTCGCGGCGGCATACATCGTAACACCAAGAGAGGACAACTCTTTGTGAACCGTTTCCGTAAACCCAAAATCCGTAACAACAACACCGCAGCGTTGACCAATCAAAATATTTTGCGGTTTCAACATTCGGTGCACAATTTTTTTCCGGTGCGCAAAATCAAGAGCCTGACTCACAGGAATAAGCAATTGAACGGCAACCTCAAACGGAATATCTTGATACAATTGACAATACCGTTCATAATATTGGTTCAACGGCAACGCATCCAAAAATGCCGATACAAAAAAACCGCCAAGAATTTCATCTTGCGCCAGCCGAAAAACCGGACATATTCCCGGATATTTTAATCTCAAAACACGGCGAAACGAATCGGAAACACGATCAAGTACCGCTTCATCTCTTTGAATAAGTGAAGGAATCAGTTTCAAAACAACAAGATTATCTGTTGCATTTTCTTCCGCCAACCATGTTTCACCGCATTGTCCATTTCCGAGAACACGTTGAAGTGTATAATCGTTCCCTATTCGTGTTCCCGGATTGAGCCGATTATTCCGCCGCGAAACTTGCAACGGTCCCGTAGAACGGAAAATCCGAGACGGCGAATCAGTATCAATGAAAAATGCCGAAGTAGAAGATGTAACATTTTTAGGCGGATGAGCCGGATTATTGGGAACGGTTGTAACAAATGGAAGATTGGGTGCAGGGGATGTGATCTTTTTATCACTCTGGTTAGATTCCAGAGACATGGGCAAAGATGTTTCGGGAAGAGATTCAAGCGAAAATCGTCTGCTCTTGGAAATAGCAGTTGACGGAAAACGGGACGGCAAAACCTGAGAGGATGTTTGAGAAGGAGAAACAGGTTGAGAAGCCGCCGTTTGAGAAGATACCGGAAAATGCTCCGTCACATTCTGTTCAGACGAAGAAAAAATACCCAAACGTAATGATTTCAACTCGAAAAGTTGTTGCTCAAATGTTTTCCAGTCAATCCGATTGGAATGGTAATCATCCAAAAGTTGTTGAAATTTTTCTTTGATCTCTTGTGAATCCATAAGTTTCTGACGTTTCGGGGTTGATACCGCTGTCGGTACAGGTGTTAACCTCCGGCTTCACTAAACCACAATACATAAATAAATAGTAACGTTTTTAATAAGTTATCACCGTAATGGAAAACCGGAAATAAATTGAAACGGTTATCGTTATTTGCGGATACAAATAAAACACTTTACAAAACACATTACAAAACACATTACAAAATTCTTGGGAAACTTTAATAATCAAGTATGCCGTTTGATTTTTTCCCATTCTTGCTCAGCTTTTTGGTTTTTTTCGCGGTTTTGTTTGGAGTCTTCCTGAATCTGTTTGGTAACTTTCCGAATCAGTCTGGAGTTTTTCTGGAGAACCCGCCAAATCTTTTCAAAAGCCGCAGTGTTAGGATTGGGAACATCTGTTGTTGACATAGGAGACATCATTAATTGGGGTTGTAGAGTTTTATTTTTGTGTAGAATTGTTTTAATTTTATATCGTCAAAAAACACTGAAATAGTACAACATAATAAATTGACTACTATCCGCGCAAAAAGTAAGAATTTTTAAAAAACATTCATTACTATTATTATAGTTTAACAAGTTACAAAGAAAAGTCAATCGCCCCAAAAACACACAACATAAGACTTTAATCAATAGAAAAAAATTGTCCTTTTATCTTGACAAAAATTGAAATATTTGTTGCGTTAATGTTTTATATATTTCTTGTATTTATTGTTTTAATGTTGTAACAGTTTATGTTAAATTATCCCGAAGGTCGTATCAGTTGGGTTTGTTATTGTGTTGTACACTGTTGTTTTTAATTTCCAGCGTAAAGTCGGCGAGTACGCCAACGCAACGTGAGTAAAAACCCTTTCAGCGAAACATTGCCTACCTCTCACATAAATCGTAATATAATAAAACATCAATTAAATGAATGTAAGAAGTATAGTACATTAAATAATAAAATTCTCAATTTTGCTGATACCAAAAAATAATTTGACTCTATTTATCCGGTCATATTTATCGTCCCATAAAATTTACAGTTTTTTCAGATAGTCGATGCAGTCTTTCAAAATTTTGTTCCAATTATTGCCGAAACATTCTTCGAAATCCTGAACCCGAATTTCCGGCGAATCTTCTGAAAGGATATTTTTTTCCTGTATTTTTTTCAGATAGGCGGTAAATTCTTTGGGGCGGCGTTTGATAAGATAATAAGTCAGTCCCCACGCTGTTGCATAACTGTTTGCAGCGGTTACGGCATTGTTAAACGGGGCATCATTTCGAATAATTTTTTGTAACGGTTCATCGGGATTTTGTTGCAGATAATTTTTTAACGTATTCAAACGCGGGAGGTTGGGTTTCGGTGTTCGGCTCCAACCGGCCCGTTTTCCCGAATCCGGTACTTCATGGAATACGGCAAGCCCTTCGCAAAGCCACAATGGATTCGGCGCAAACCGGGTATGCATCCCGCAACTGAATCCAACTAAATGAACCGCCTCATGTATGACCGCCGAAATATTGTGTGCAGCATTGGGTTGGTTCAAAAATACCTGAATATCCCGCGAAGAAGCACGATCCTTGTCCCCTTCACGGTATGTTTCCAAACCGGAAAGATCACACATTACAACACGATTGGAAGATTTATTGTAATAAGCACATTGACCGCGCATTAACTGAAATCCTTCCGATTGAGCATAAAACAAAAACTTGGACGGATTGGAAAGAACAATCGCAACCATTGGAAATTCCGGAGAGGACAACATTATTCCCTGTTCTTTCCAAAAACTACTGTAACCGGTGTACAATTTTTCCAGAAGTTGACCATACCATTGCGCAAAACCAAGCGATGTCGTGTAAATAACAAAAAAATGATTGGTTTCAAGTAAATAATAACCTTGCGATTCGGGAAATTCTTGCTTTAACCGTTCTATGATTTCCCGTTGCGTATAGGGTTTGAACAATTTTTCATCGGAAGTCTGCGAAATAAGTAAGTCCGGCGGTACAACAAAATATTGACCGTCCCGCGCTTCAAACGCCAAACCATCCTGCGCTTCGAGTACAATCCGACCTTCTTCTTTTCTAATCTTCCCATGTTCTCTAAATTCAATGTAATCCAGAGCAAAAAGAGAACCAATTACCAAAAAGGAACACAAAAAAGAAAACATTCTCAAGAAAAAATAAAAATTCATCTTGGCAGCAAATTGAAAAATTGTTATTGTTTACCAAACAGTTTCCTCAAAACTACCGGAATAGGAATTGAGAATAATGAAACCTGAATAAATAAACCGGTTGTATTGTGGAGATATTGTGTTGTTTTGTCATGGAATTGCGGACAACATTTTTTTCCGGTTCATAATCTATTATCGACAATTAAGAAAAAAAAGCAAATGACAATTGCGTTGAAATATTTTTTGCTGTTGTTTATCGGAACAATTTTATTTGTAACATCCGGTTGTGCCGTTGATAATGAATTTATTGCGAAACTACCTCTTTTCGAAGCAAAAAGCGATAATATCCCCGGTTTGGAATCGCCGTTGCAACGAAAAAAACAGATTCAGCTTAAAGGTCAGAAGGGAACGGCAGTTTCAGATTTTGAAAAAGAAATTTTGGTGGCTCAGTTAATGGTTGAGTACCGCACGTCGCCTGATCCGAATATGCGGCGTGAAGCGGTGGATGCGATGGCAAAAATTCCACATCCCAAACGTGATCAATATATGAAAGAAATTCTTGCTGATTCTGATCCTTTTGTTCGGATTTCAGCTATCGAGGCTCTTGGCAAAACTTATAGCGGTACAAAAAAAGAACTCGCACTGCTCTTAATTGAAAATTCAAAAAGCGATACAGATAAAGATGTCCGTTTAACCGCAATTCGTCTTCTCGCCCATTCTTTCCCTAAACCATCTCAAAAAAATGCTGCAAAAACGGCGAATGAAACCACCGAAATTAATACACTAATTGTTCGGGCATTGGGAGAAGCCTTGTATGACAAGGTTCCTGCGGTTCGGTATGAAACCATGCAATCGCTTCACAAAATTACCGGTAAAGATTACGGTAATGATATTAATCGTTGGATCCAATATGTCCAATATCAAAAAGGTGAAACAGAAAAACTGCCCAGCGAACGTTCTTTCGCAGAAAAACTTCCGTCAATTCAATTGCCAATGTTTAAATAAACCATAACTGTTTACATACAATTTTATACGTTACTCTGCCGCCATGTTTTTTGGTGGTAAAAAATAAAATAAACAGTTACGATTTTCGTTGTTATGCGGTGCAGATATTTTGTTTCCGAAATGCTTCTGCAAGGGAACGTGGAACCGTTGCTTCGGCTTCAATAACGTGGGCACGGTTTTCCGCTACTTTGGCTTTCATCTCCTGCTCTTGCGCCAACGCCTGAGCACGGCGTTCTTCGGCTTTGGCACGAGCAACCCGTGTATCCGCTTCCGCCTGATCCGCCTGAAGTCGCGCCCCAATATTTTGACCAACATCAATATCCGCAATATCAATTGATACAATTCGAAACGCCGTTTGAGAATCCAGTCCCCGTGCAATCACTGCTTTTGAAATACTGTCTGGATTTTCCATTACTTCAAAATGCGTGTTGGCGGAACCAATCGCCGTAATAATACCTTCACCAACACGGGCAATAATCGTTTCTTCGGTTGCACCGCCGATTAGTTGTTCGAGATTGGTCCGCACCGTCACCTGAGCGCGAACACAAAGTTCAACACCATTTTTAGCAATCGCACTCAGTGTAGAACGTTCCGATTTCCGTACGTCAGGACAAACAATCACTTTCGGATTCACACTGGTCCGAACAGCATCCAAAACATCACGCCCCGCAAGATCAATCGCAGCCGCCTGATCAAAATTAAGATCAAGCGATGCCCGATGAGCCGCAATCAACGCCCGAATCACATTGGGAACATTACCGCCGGCAAGATAATGCGCAACAAGCCGATGGGTTGTAATTCCCAGCGGTCCCGAAATCGGTAAACCGGATTGTTTCGCCATGATCTTCGCCTGAACAATAACTCGCGAACGAATTTTCATCAGACTCATACTGATCAGACTCACCATACTCACACGAGCACGCGACATAACCGCCTGAAACCAAAGTGAACCGTAAAAGAAAAACGCCAGTCCAAGAATAACAAAAAACAATCCGCCCAAAATAATTGTTCCAATAACAAAAACCTGCTGTAACGGCGGAAGTTGTCCCAAAATAATAGAAGTCATCGTTGTTTTTTAGCCAATTCTATTGGCATGAGTAAATGGTGAAATGTTATTGTAATAAAATTTGTATTGTCACGTATCTCAATGAAATATCTCAATGGTGTGCAAGGTCTTGTTCAAATTCATCCAAAGTTTTACAAGTTGCTGCCTGTACTAAAAGTGATTTTAACGCAATTGAATCCTTGTAGGAACTAACTGCCCTCGAAATTGATCGCGGTACTTTTTTGAATCGTGCATTAAGAATATCAAGAATATCCAAGATGCCACGATTAACATTACCTTCTTCCCGACCTTTTTCGATCCCTTCTTCCCGACCTTTTTCGATCCCTTTTTCGATCCCTTTAACGTACAATTCTTCCAATGTGGACATGACCATTTTTTTAGCCTCCGTTTTGTTTAAAATTTTTGAAACTGTTTTAATTGCGACTTCCTTATTGGATTGAGTCGTTGACAAAAAGTAACGAGTTAATGAGTTTGCCCAACCGTAACATCTTGCATCGTTTTTGACGGGTACAAGATGTTTAATGATACGGTCAAAACTTTCCGCTAACTCACCCGATGAGTATGATTGTAACATATCAAACAGTGCAATCAATGCCGGATGACCTTGTAATTCCTCAGATCGAATTTTCGACAAATCAATCAGTATGACCGGAAACCACAGCACATAACTATTCACCCCCGGCGGCACTGCAATCAAATCCTTTATTTGTAATAACTCATTCCATGAAATATTACCATGATAAAGCACAACCACAAGCGGGTAAGGTAACTTACCGTCTTCAGTGATTGTGTTTTGCGGATCAGCGATACATTCCTCATAAAATTCCAAAATTTTACGCAAACAATCGAAAGAAAATAATGGAATCTTTGTTGATTGATGCTCAAAAAATAGGAACACTTTAGAGAAAGTACCATTTTTGAATCTCGTGGAAAAACGTAAATCGCCGATTACTTCCTGTAAAGTATAATCAATCGTCACTGGCGATTCACATTGTAACACATGAAGATCAATTAACTGAACAAATCCCGTATCGTCATAATGTTCCAGCATACTCGCCATCAACTCGTTGTCAATAAGAAAACGCCGTGCTAACAAATCATGCGGATGAGCAATTTCAATTTTTGCCGGTGATTCAAAAAATACCATGGCGAAAAATCCTAATGTTACTAATTTTTATCTGGTTGGTTTCAATTGGGTAATAATTTGGTGTTAATACCGATAAAATTCCGGTTTGTAGGGACCTTCAATGGGAATATCGAGATATTCGGATTGTTTTGGGGTTAATGTTGTCAATTTTGCGCCGATCTGTTCGAGATGCAGTCGGGCAACTTCTTCGTCAAGAAGTTTCGGTAAAACATGAACACCAATCGGATATTTTTCTGTTTCCGTCCAAAGGGCAATTTGAGCCAATGTCTGATTTGTGAATGAGTTTGACATGACGAAAGACGGATGACCGGTTGCGCAACCCAAATTAACGAGTCTTCCTTCTGCAAGCAAAAGAATGGAATTACCTTTTGGAAAAGTATATCGATCAACCAGCGGTTTAATTTGAACTTTTTTAATACCCGGATATTTTTCCAGACCGTCCACATCAATTTCAACATCGAAGTGTCCGATATTACAAACGATGGCGTCATTTTTCATTTGCTCCATGTGTCGTACCATAATAATATCGCAACAGCCTGTGGTTGTGACGAATATATTGCCGATAGACGCTGCTTCGTCCATAGTCATTACTTGAAAGCCTTCCATAGCGGCTTGTAGAGCGCAAATCGGGTCAATTTCGGTAATAATCGTTCTGGCTCCGTAAGATCGCATTGAATGGGCGCAACCTTTGCCGACATCACCGTAACCGCAAACCACAACAACCTTTCCGGCAACCATAACATCGGTTGCCCGTTTAATACCGTCAGCAAGCGATTCACGGCAACCGTAGAGATTATCGAATTTGCTTTTGGTTACGGAATCATTCACACTAATAGCCGGAATTTTGAGTTGCCCTCGGGCCAACATTTGAGAAAGCCGATGAACTCCGGTGGTTGTTTCTTCGGAAAGTCCTTTGACATTTTTGATAATTTCGGCGTATTCCGGTTGGTGCAACAATGCGGTTAAATCACCGCCGTCATCGAGAATCAGGTTCAGCGGTTTTCCGTCGGGAAAGATAACCGTTTGTTCAATACACCAATTGAAATCGTCATCGGTTTCACCTTTCCAGGCATAAACCGGAACTCCGGTAGCGGCAATAGCGGCGGCGGCATGATCTTGGGTGGAAAATTTATTACAGCTGCTCCATGTTACTTCGGCACCTAATGCGGTTAGGGTTTCGATGAGAACAGCCGTTTGAATGGTCATGTGGATACAACCGGCAATTCTGGCTCCCTGAAGTGGTTTAGTTGCCGCATATTTTTTCCGCAATGCCATCAGACCCGGCATTTCATTTTCGGCAAGTTGAATTTCTTTGCGGCCCCATTCGGCAAGGTTGATATCGGCAATTTTATACGGTAATTTCGATTTTTCGATGGTCATGAAATTTTCCTTACTAGGTTAATTGGTTATTTATCCGACCGGCTCCAGAACCCAACCGGAACTGTGAAATTGTCAATTTATCAAAAATCACTTCAGAATTATAATCAAATAAAGACTGTTTGAGTAGGGGCAGATGTTGATAATGGAGAGCCGATAACGAAGAATTGTAGCGGTGAGTAACACATTGATTATTTCACATTTTGAGGGCAACACAAACAAACAATTTATCAGTGTTTAAATTATTCCCCAAAAATATAAAACAATCAGTACGAACCTTCTGTTTTATACTGTATCCCATAATAAACTGATCTTTTTGTAATATATCAGTGGAATTTTTGTGTACAACACCGAAAAAGCAATAATTCAAAGGTAGGCAATGTTTTGCCGAAGGGCTTTCACCCGCCATTGTGCCAGCGTACTGTGCCAGCGTACTGTGTCGGCGTACTCGCCGACTTGACCCTGGTGATGGTTGGAAATGAAAAACCAACCGTGTACAACACAATGACAAACCCCAATAGTGCAACGTTTCGGCAAAACGTTGCACTATTGGGGTTAACCAAATGAACACACCACCCTGTGAATACTAGGAAAATTTTTTAAAATATTTGAAAAATATCCAGAAAAAGACGAAGACTCTAATTGACGGTTTGAACATCTTTGATTAAACTGTGTAAATTATT
>JAITIZ010000256.1 GCA_031279215.1 Planctomycetaceae bacterium | reverse complement strand
CAGGTCTTGTCGGTCTTATAATTGCCGTCGGTCTTTTATGCTGGGAGAGACTGGGCTTATTCAATAAAAGCAACAAGAAAGGTAACGAAAATGTTACAGCACAGTAAATTCTAACAAGTTCATGCCGTAACCTATCTTTTCGGCAGGATTCATTAGGCGTGCTATAATACGGGGCATGTCTTAATACTGCTGTAATCATTTTTTCGTACATTTATTGTTATGGCGAAGTTCTCAAAACAATATTTTGACCGTTGCCATTTTTTCCGATTTTTTTCTTTATTGGTATTGCAGTTTACTGTCGGTTTTTCGCGATTCCATTGTTCCCGAAGTTGGCGCGGATTCTTTTGACGCTCCGATTTTTCATGAGATTCTTAAGCCTACCAACTCGGTTGTCTCGACTTATTAGAGATTCCCAATAGTTAATAGTGTTGCCGCAAGCGGATTTCCCACGCTGTTTTGCCGAGAAGCCGGAAATAAAGAAGAACAAAATAACCGCAAAAAGTTAGCAGAACCGCTGTAATAAAATAATAAAAAAAAGATTGCATAAACCAATGATTAGCCCATGCTATTCCGGCAAAAAATAAACTAACAAGAATGACAAGAGGAACTCCAACTAAAATAATTGCTTTAGCGTACAATTGTAACCAAAGTCGCGGATGTTGATACAAACTTGTCAATGTTTGACGCGGGTAGTTGCCGTAAAAAGTATCCGATTCAATAACACAAAGAAAAAGAATAGGAAAACAAAGAAATTGCCCAATAAAATGGAGAAGAATCAATATTGATTCTTTGTCGGGCAAGAAAAAACTGGTTCCCTGCCAAATAATAAAACCAGGAAAACCAGAAACAAACAAAATGAGACATGACCAACCAATGTAGGAAAAACCAAAATCAAGATCAAACGGAATCCAATGTTCTACCCTGTCTTTGCCCGATGCAGTCTCCAAAAAAAGACTGATTCCAAAAAGGAACAGCATACTCAACCAAACAATACTCAGAATAGCACCAAACCAGAAATTAATAAAAAAGAACCCGCTTTCCATTAAATTGTACGAATAACCGGCAGATTGACCGTAAACTCTATCAAATACAATTTGCCAAATCATAGAACGCGATTTTTCACCAGTAAGATTGCCAAGAAAACCACAAATCGTGAGAATAACTATTCGGGAACGGCAACTTGCATCAAACAACGGGGAACACAAAGAACCAGAAGAAGAATGTTGTAAGCCGGAAGAATGAGAATCGGAAGAATGAGAACGGGAAGACGAATCTAAACGCTCTGAATCAGCAGGGAACAGCAACGGAGGAGGTAACGGAATTTCCGGCGGCAACGGAGGCGGAAAAACAGTTAGAGTAGGCGGCAACGGAGGAGGCAGCGGATGCGGTAATGGCGGCGGTAACGGCGCAGGAAGAACCGATAACAATGATCTTGCCGGCGGTTCAAATGGCGGTTGTTGTTGTTGTTGTTGTTGTTGTTGTTGCGGTTGTTGCTGAAGCGGTTGCGGCTGTTGTTTCTCAATAAGTTTTTGTGCAGCCCAATCAACAGATTTCTCCAAATTATTTTCGGAACCGGCAAGATAAGCTTCTAATGTCCCATTACGTGCTGCTTTTTTAATTGCTTCGGTTTCTTTTTCGATTTCCTGTTGTTGCCGAATAATAGCGTTTTCTTCATTTTTTTCTTCGCGGCTTTTCAAAAGGCGGTTCAACATTCCTTCCATTATTGGCGGTTGATCAATGAATACCGGCGGCGGAAGTTGGTTTGAAATTCTGTTTTGATTTTGTTTTTGTTTTTCCTGATATTCTTCAAACGATTTTTGGTTTTCCGTTCTAATTTGCAAAATATCTCGGTTGGAAACTTCCGGTTCTTGAATGTTGTAACCTCCGGCAGCTTCAGGATCATCGGCAATCAGGACAAACTTCGGCGGAACAGAAAAAATTTCTGTTAAACGCCCACAATCAGGACAACGTTTCCAAAGACCAACTTGATCTTCACCGGCATAAAGTCTTGTCTTACAAGCAGAACAAATTACCGGAATCAAACGGGTTCCGGTATTGTACGGAATATCTGGAGCAATCGTTTTTTGGGCATCCTCGTCTTCAATCGGAGCAAGTCCCAATTCGTCATCCTCAATCGGAGCAAGCCGTAGTTCTTCGTCATTGTGTTCCATAGTTGAAAACAGTTACAGGTCTGTTCGGACAGGTCAAAGATAAAAGAAATTGTTAATATTCGTTTTACTAAAATATTACGGAAAACAACGGTAATTATTTAGTAGTGATCCTAATTATTTATCATCAGGCAAATAATTACAAGATAGGCGGCCTTTCGCCAAAAGAACGTAATTAGTTAATCTATTTCCGTCCGTGAACAGAAACACCGGATGATAAACCAATAGAATTACTGCTGAACATATTTGTTACACAAAGTTTACGAAATGATTCTATTGAATAGATGCGAAAAGAGTTGAGAACGCAAACACTCTTTATTTTCCGTTATCAATACAACATTTCTACTAAAATATTGCCGACCTTATGTTTACTTGTCGGCGATAATTCACGCCCAATTCCGAAAATGAGCAGAATTATTTTCGTGTGGGACAAGTTGCTGCTTGTTCTGGTGAGATACGGCGATGAGCCGGAATAGGAATGGCTTTTTTTCCATTCAGATAAGGTCCTGTTACAGAACCGTGTTGTTTCAATATCCGATCCGGCGAACCATGAGCAACCACTTCACCACCATATTTGCCGGCTTTAGGACCAAAATCCAAAACCTGATCCGCACTCGCAATCACTTCCCGATCATGTTCGACCACAAGAAGAGTATTGCCGAGATCGCGGAGTTTTCGTAATGCTTCGATAAGACGTTGATTATCACGCGGATGTAAGCCGATTGTCGGTTCATCCAGTACGTAAAGCACTCCGACAAGTCCACTGCCGATTTGTGCCGCTAATCGTATCCGTTGTGTTTCACCGCCGGAAAGTGTCGGAGCCGAACGGGAAAGCGTTAAATAATCAAGACCAACATCCGTTAAAAAACGTAACCGACTTTTAATTTCATTCAATAAATCACCGGCAATTTGTTGTTCCGTTTCGTTTGGCTGCCAATATTCGAACAGTTCCAACAACTTACCAAGCGGCATACGGCAAATCTGATCCATTGTGTAACCAATAAACCGCACCGCCGAAACATCATCACGCAACCGACTGCCCATACAAACTCCGCATTCAACCTCACTAAGAACTTCGTCCATCTCTCCCCGTAACGAAGCAACAAGCCGTGAAGCTTCTTCCATTGCCGGATAAAGACCCTTGTACTGAAATTGAAAATGAATAGTTCCCGTTTTTTTTGTACTTTTTTGCGGTGCGGTATTTGACTCAATATTTTCTGTTTTACATTTTTCATTATATTTTTCGTTACGTTTTTCATTATCCATACTTCGTTCCACACCAAACCATGTTTCGCTGGTTCCGTGAAAAATCATTCGCCGATATTTGGCATCGAGTTGGTTAAAGGGAATGTCCAACGGAATACCTGTTTGTTTCGCAAATGCATAGAACATTGATCGGGCAAGAGGTTTTTGTACATCAGGAAAAAGTTGAACGGCTCCTTCGGCAAGTGTTCGTTTCGGGTCTTTTAGGAATATCGTTGCATTGGCGCCTTGCTGCACTCCAAGTCCTTCACAGTTCGGACACCAACCGAGCGGTGAATTAGCAGAAAAATGGTGCGGTGTCAGGCGTTCAAAACTTCGTCCGCATTTTTCACACGATAAATGTTGGCTATGAACCGACCGTTTCCATTTCTGTTCCGGTAATGTGTCGTCGGCTTCAATAATATGGACAACTCCATGTCCAATAGAAAGTGCCGTCTCCACACTGTCGGTAATTCGCGAGCGTTGAGTTGTAGGAAGCGGTGAATGAGAAGCGTGAAGTGTTGTTGTTTCATTTTTCAAAACAATCCGGTCAATAATCAGTTCAACATCGTGTTTTCGGCGGCGGTCAATTTCGGGCGGATTTTCCAGAGAAAAAATGTTACCATCGATCCGTACTCGGTTGAAGCCTTCAGAACGTAACTGTTTCCAGAGATTGTCGTAAATCTGTCCCGTTTCAACCGCAAGCGGTGCAGCGATTAAAATACGAATTTCCGTTTCCGGTTTTACGTCTCCCACTATTTTAGCAACAATTTCATCCAAGGTTTGCGTTCCGACAGGAATATCGCATTGCGGACAATACGGAACACCAAGCCTTGCAAAAAGAACACGCAAATAATCTTGAATTTCCGTAATCGTTCCTACAGTACTGCGTGGAGAATGAGATGCGGCTTTCTGCTCAATAGCAATCGCCGGAGAAAGTCCCTCAATATGTTCCACACGCGGTTTTTGTAACTGACCAATAAATTGACGCGCATAACTCGACAAACTTTCAACATAACGCCGTTGACCTTCCGCATAAACAGTGTCCATTGCCAAAGAAGACTTGCCGCTGCCGCTGGGACCGCAGCAAATTGTCATCTTCTCACGGGGAATTTTTACCGAAACATTTTTGAGATTATGTTCTGTTGCTCCGCGTACAATAATTGATTCTGACGGAGTTGAGCCGGATATTTTTGTTTCCGGTGGATTGGAACATGATGTCTGCGGAAGAGATACGGAAACACCGGAACCAATTACTGATTTTTGTTCGATATATTTTTTCAATGCCGTACCGGTATAGGAAGATTGACACCGGACAATATCTTCCGGTGTTCCTTCCGTAACAATATATCCTCCGGCATCGCCGCCTTCGGGACCGAGATCAATAATCCAGTCGGCAGTTTTTATAACATCAAGATTATGCTCGACCACCAATACCGTATTTCCCGTATCAACAAATTCATGCAGAACACCAAGCAGCATTTTAATATCTGAAAAATGTAACCCTGTTGTCGGTTCGTCAAGAAGATACAAGGTTTTACCGGTACTTTTTTTAACGAGTTCTTTTGCGAGTTTGATTCGTTGTGCTTCACCGCCGGAGAGTGTCGGCGACGGCTGACCAAGTTTCATGTAACCCAATCCGACACGATTCAACATCGTTAGATAATGTTTGATTTTGGGATGATTATCAAAAAGTTCCAATGCCTCCTCAACATCCATATTGAGAATCTGATCGATGGACTTTCCCTTATAACGAACAGAAAGTGTTTCAAGATTAAACCGATGTCCTTGACAAACCGGACACGTTACATAAATATCGGCAAGAAAATCCATTTCAAGTTTTTGTGTTCCCCGTCCTTCACAGGTTTCGCAACGTCCGCCTTTGACATTGAAACTGAAACGCCCCGGTTGATAACCCTTGAGTTTCGATTCGGGAATCTCCGCAAAAAGTGTACGAATTTCATCGAAAACTTTAATATAGGTTGCCGGATTGGAATGAGAACCGCGTCCGATTGGTGATTGATCAATATCGATCATTTTGTCCAATAATTCAAGTCCGTCAATACGTTTGTGATGTCCCGGATTACCCAAACCTCTGTTCAAATCGCGGTTCAATGCTTCAACCAAAATATCGTTCACTAATGAGCTCTTACCGCTGCCGCTGACTCCCGTAACACAAACAAATACTCCAAGAGGAATTTCAATATCAATATTTTTCAAATTATGATGTGATGCTCCGCGAACAATAATTCGGTGTTTCGTATCAATTTTTCGCCTTTGTTTCGGTACGGGAATTGATTCTTCGCCGTTCAGATATTTAAGAGTTAACGACTCAAACGGCTGAGATAACTTTTCCGAACTTTCCGAACGGTGTTTGATCAACGGAGAAACTTGCAGCTTCGGTGATTTTGTTTCGGAATATATTGTATTTTTCGTACTTTTTTTGTTTGTCTGTTTTTTCAAATTTGAACTAAAACCGAGTAAATTTGTTTCTTTATTTTTTGTTGTTAATGTTCCGTAATTCCTTGTCAACTCAATAGCATGCCCGCCGTGAATCCCCGGACCAGGACCGAAATCAACCAGTAAATCGGCAGCTCGCATTGTGTCTTCGTCGTGTTCGACAACAATCACCGTGTTACCAAGATCACGAAGCCGAGCAAGTGTTGCAAGTAATCGGTCATTGTCACGCGGATGCAAACCAATTGATGGTTCATCCAAAATGTACAGAACACCAACCAAACCGCTGCCGATTTGACTTGCCAACCGTATCCGTTGCATTTCACCGCCGGAAAGAGTTGGAGCGGTTCGTCCCAATGTCAGATATTCAAGACCAACATTCATCAGAAATCCCAACCTGTTACGAATTTCCTTCAAGGCTTCGGCTGCAATTTTTTGACCTGATTCGGAAAGATTCAATCCGGTAAAAAAATTCTGTAATTTATTGATCGGTAAATTACAGAGCTGCGGCAATGTCAATTGCGGGGAGATATTTTTGTTCTTTTTTTCGTTGTTTTCGGATTTTTGAATATTGTGATTTATTTTCCATTCTTCGTTAGTTGTTTCAATTTTGAATGCTCGTGCTTGTTCGTTGAGCCGTTCACCATCGCAAAAACCGCACGGAATTACACGCATATATTTTTCCATTGCCAGTCGCTGCATTTTACTTTTTGTTTCACGATATTGTGTGAGCATTTTCGGGATAATTCCCTCATAAGGTCCTCCCCATTTATGACCATTGGGACCGTTGCGCCAAGTATAGGTAACATGTAAATCGCCTGTTCCCCAAAGGATTGCCCGTTGAATTTTTGGCTCGAGTTCTTCCCATGCTGTTTCGAGAATTGTATGGGGTTGTAATTCGTACATTTTTTCGAGTGTTTCCGCAACCCCCTGAAAAATATGCCGCCGCCAACGACCAAGATCACGCCATTTTCCAATGGGAACGATACAACCTTGTTGAAACGATTTTGACGGATCGGGGATCAATAGTTTGGGATCAAACGAATGAATTTCACCCAAACCATCACATTTCGGACACATTCCGCGAGGCGTGTTGAAACTGAACAGTTGCGGACTTGGCGGTTCAAAACTGAGACCGCAATCCGTACAAGCATATTTTGCCGAAAATTGGAAATCAATAACCGACTCTCCAATAACCGACTCTCTAGAAAAATCAGAAGATATTGTTCCCTTTTTTTTCGGCTGTTTCAATTTTTTTTGTTGTTTCAAATTTTGGGTTATTGGATTTTCTTTGGTCTCTTCGTCGGCAATTTCTTCTGTAACAATTATATTCCCTTCACCGACGGTTAATGCACGTTCTACAGATTCTGCAAGACGGCTGCGTCCTGAAATACCCGCCTGAACAGTACGGTCAATAACAACTTCAATATCGTGACGCATTTGCCGGTCAAGTTTCAGGTTGTCTGTTAATCGTACGATTTTTCCGTCAACTCTTGCCCGAATATAACCTTGCCGTAACAGATCAGCGAAAAGGTCCTTAAATTCTCCTTTTTGTCCGCGAATAATGGGAGCCAAAAGGAGTAACCGTGTTCCTTCGGGAATTGTTTCGATTTGGTCGATAATCTGTTGACGAGTTTGAGCGGTAATCGGTTTACCGCATTTCGGACAATAACCCGTGCCAACTCTTGCAAAAAGAACCCGCAAAAAATCATAAATTTCTGTAATTGTTCCAACGGTACTGCGGGTATTTTGTCCGCCGGCTTTTTGTGAAATGGAAATGGACGGACTTAAACCAAGAATCTGATCAACATCCGGTTTAGGTAATTGTCCCAAAAATTGCCGTGCGTAACTTGACAGACTTTCAACATACCGGCGTTGTCCTTCGGCGTAAAGCGTGTCAAAAGCAAGCGAACTCTTACCGGAACCGCTGACTCCTGTAAAACAAATCAATTTGTTACGCGGAAGTGTAAGATCAACATTACACAAATTATGTTCCCGTGCGCCTTTGATAATAATATCGGACATTTATTTGTTTGTTTATTTGTTTCCTAGTGTTCCCAGGGCGGTTATTAATTTAATGAAATTGGAGCAGCGAAAAAAAGGCTGTTATGGTATTCCTTCTTGAAGCATGTATTTTTGTTCCCCATTTCTCGCGGTTCCCTTTTTCAAGGAGGATTCTTCCATGACTGCCATTAACTTAACTAATAATACCAGTCTTTCCATTCAGTGTCAATCCGAAGTGCTCAATGGTGTTCTTCGCTGCACCGGTACTTTCACTCGCATTATTTCTCTTCCGTCTGACCGGAATGAGCTTGATTTCGTCATAGAGGATGTCGAACAGTTTGGGCAACAAATTAAACGTAACATTGCTGTTTCAGTACTTGAAGCCTTTGGGATATTCCCTTAAAATATTACAAAATCTCCTTCTCTGTGTCCTCTGCGGTTAATAAAAAATCAGAAACAATTAGAGATTATAACACTACTGAATAACTACAAATATTCTACTGATATATTACAAAATGATATATTACAAAAAATTTTCCTCCCGCTTGACAGGAATATTGAGATAAGATAGAATTACTCGAAATTATTTACTTATTATTGATTATGCGGTTCCTGTGTGGGAATTTTAGGTTAATTAAAGGAATGATTAGATAGATGATGAATAAAATTTGAAATGAATGTTGTTTCATACCGAACTACCAGGTTCTTTTCCGTTCCATTTTCACGAACAACTTCGACCGGGTTCTTTAAAAAAGGGCACCGAACCGATGTTGTCGTGAAATCCTCTGGTAGGGACGGTATGAGCAGCAAAGGTTACGGTGCTTTTTTCATGCGCTGTTTGCTTCAATTCTATTTCTATTTCTATTCCAATTTTTTTGCGTAATTGTTTTATTATTTTATTTTTATAACAATTTTAACCACGATGTCAAGGTCATATTAAATAAAAAATTAATAAATTCGAACAACATAAAATAAATGTTGATTCATACCGAACTACCAGGTTCTGTTTCCGTGTTCATTTTTACGTGCAATATCGACATCCTCGATAAGGATGCCGAACAAATATTGTCGTGAAATACTCTGGTAAGAAACGGTATGGGCAACAATAAAAACACAGTGTTTTCTGAAATGAATCCCATGTACAAAAACTTTTTTGAAAAAATATTTTTTTCACCGGTTGTTCTAATCGGTATGATTCTATTGGTTGTTTTGACAAACAATCTTGTTGTTTCTGCCGATGAAAAAAATTCACCGGATAAATCGGATGAAATTGAAACGTTATCAACAACGTTATCAACTTTTCAGTCTTCTCCCCGATTGATACAGAATTTTTATATTGACAAACAACTTGAACGTCTTCAATCTCTTTTGGGAAACAATGATCCGATTGTTGTTCAAATTACGGTTGATCATTTTGTTCAGGGCGGGTTTTATTCCAAAGCCCAAAACCATTTGCAAACCATTCCCGAAGAACAGAGAACACTGTATTTGAAACGATTATCGACGTTTTTGCAAAACCGTTTAAATCATAATCTTTCTAACGAACCAAATCCGATTGATACTGACCCGATTGTTGTTTCAAATTTAGTGTATCGACTTTTGAAAAACGAAAAATGGACAAGTGGTATGAAACGGCTTGAACAACTCGAAAAATTATTGGAGAACCAACCCAATCGTGAAATATCGGCACGGTGTTATTTGTATCGCGGAATGATTCTTGCGGAATCCGGTGTTGCCCGTTTTGAAGATTGTTATCCCCTTTTCGATGAAGCGAATCGATTGCTTGATCTTCTTGCCAAAGAAAATCCTGAACAGGAAAAAAATGTTGCGGAATCCCGTTTTTCGGTCGCGAATCATTGCGGCGATTATCTTTTCCGGTTAGCAAGAAATCGGCTTTCCAATCACACATTAGCACTCGGAACCGGTGATCATTCCGTGTTCACGGACGTGTTACTAGAATGGACATTAGCGTTGGAGATGTACGGAAAAGCACTTCGTATCGCCGAAAAATTTCTTTCAACTCAACCGGTATTTATTGCAACAGTACGGTTGAATTTGGCTCGTTTGTACGCTTTTCGCGGTGATATTGTCCGAACAATTGAACAGGGAAAACAGGATAAAAGTCTTGTTGCCGGTATTACGGCGATTGAAGACCTTTCGTTTGAAACAGCATCAACTCTTATACAAAAAGTCATTGATCTGAAACTGACCGATGATCAACTCAATGGAAAAGCGCATCATCTTCTTGCCAATATCGCCTATCGTCAACATGATCTTATTCGTTGCCGGAACGAAGCGGAATTAGCGCGGCAGTATTATGTCAATATCGGAAAAATTTCTAGTATCGAATTTATTGAACGATTACTTGCTAATACGGAAATTGCCAATTCATCTGCGGAATTAAAACATCTTCTTATTTCTGATGCTCTTTCCGAAATATTACGAGAACAAATTCCCGAAGACGAAATCGGGTTAAACCGCGCCGGTTTTACGGCTCGCCGTGCTTCCGGGAAAGAACGGATTATCGAACTGCTCATTCAGGAAAACCGAACAACAGAAGCATTGGAGATTCTCGAATCCGCTAAGGCTCGTTCACTTCAGGATGTTTTGAGTAATTCCACTTTCAAAGAAATCGCTGGAACTTTGATTCGTTCCCGAACAATGGAAGAAATTTTGGCAAATATTCCAAAAAATACTGTTGCCGTCGAGTATTTTATCGGCAGGAAGAAGTGTTGGGGATTTCTCATTGTAAACGGAACAGTCGAAGCATTTCCGATTACCGATACTCTTGGAATCCAACCGGTACAAACGCAAAATTTAGTAACACTAATCCAGCAATGTATCGAGCAGCATATTGCCGGTACGGAAGAACAACGGCGAAGCGGTTTATCACAGGCAAAAATCATTTTAAGCCGGTTAAAACAAGGCGACGGCTTTCGGAGAAAATGGCAGGACGATTTATTTCAATTACGAAAACAATTATTGCCGGATGTTGTTCTTAATAAAATCCGTGCCATACAACCGAAACAAATTTTAATTATTCCGCATCATATTTTACATTATTTCCCGTTTGTATCTCTTGTAACGAAAAAAGACGAGAATAAAGATCGTCAACTGATGCCTCAACCGATATTTTTACTCGAAGAAAATTTTGACATTTTTTATGCTCCGTCGCTGACAAGTTGGGATATGCTCCGCCGTCAAGAATCACAACCGTTTCAACAAATTACAGCGGTTGGTGTTTCAGAATTTAACGGAGCCAATACGCTTCCTGGTGTTAGAAAAGATATGGAAAATATTCAAAACGTTTTCGGCAAGGAAAATGTTAATGTTATCACGGAAAATCAGGCAACCAAACAAACGTTGCAAAAAGTTTTGGGGAAGAACGGATTGTTATTGGTGGCAACACACGGTATGAATGATTCGTCGTATCCATTGAATAGTTTTTTAATGTTACGAACAGAAGACGGTAATGATGATATAATTACGGCGGGTGAAATTTTTTATACTTCGGTTCAAAACGATATTATTGTACTAAGTGCTTGTTACTCCGGTTTGTCCGAAAAATCGCCGATGTCGGGTGATGACTTATTCGGGATTCAACGGGCGTTATTGCATCGCGGAGCAGGTGCGGTCATTGCCGGTGTCTGGGATGTGTACGATTTAACGGGGACGATTCTCATTCATGGATTGATGCGGAATCTGGCGGAAGGTAAATCAATTGTATCCGCATTGTCCGAATCACAACGGAATTTCTTGAAAGAACAACGCGCTAGTAACGGAAAACAAAATCCATGGACTCATCCTTATTTTTGGGCAGTCTATACCTTAACCGGAAATGGTAATATCCGGTACGAAAAAATAAAAACAAAATAAAAGCAAAATAAAATCGCAACAGTTTTTTGTAAAACAATGTTGTTTTATCTGTTGTGGTTTTTCATTCCCCTTTTTAAGGAGAAAAGAAAGATGAAAGTATGTTTAAACCAATTATGGTACGGTATTGTATTGATAGCCGTACTGCTCTGTTCGGTCATTGCGCTCGCGGAAGAAGCCGCACAAGAAAGAACAGAAGAAACAACACAAACCCGTTCGGCGGAGTTTGTTGATCCGGCGTTTGACCGGTACATCGACATCGCCTTTTTGGGATTGGCGTGGGAAACACAAGATGCAGGCGCATTGACCGATGCGGCTCTGCAATTAGCAGAAGGAGAACGTATTCTTCTTCGCAGCCACAAAACATTCACGTCAAAAGCAGTGTTGGAAAAAGCTCTTGCTGTTGCCACCGACCAAAAGGATACGGCAACACTGGAACGAATCGCTAAAATCGCCAAAGCAAAAGGTGATGAGAGCCTTGCCGCTAAAGTTACACAAACAATAAAACTGGCGGCAACATCACGTGCAATTACCACCAGTTATAATCCGGTAAAAGAAAACAAAACCGATTATTATTTCATTAATACATCGGCATTGATTGAACGGGTTCGTGTAACAGGTGACAAAAAAGCGTTGGCGGATATTGCTGAAGATATCAAGAAAAATAAAGAGCAAATCGGTCAAGAAAGTACCGACGCTCTTCTTAAACTTGTTACTGAAAGTCAACAATCTGTTGGCGATGTTTCCAGCGAAGAACAACAATCCGCATTGGCTCTTGAAAAACTAGCCGGAGAATCGCGTTTTCCTCCTCCTCATCATGCAGGAGGAGGTTGGCATCCGCATCATCCGCCTTATCCAATTCATCCCGACTTCAAACCTCATCCGCCAAAAGTGAAACGCGCAATGACGCCGGAAGGTCCGGTATTAGTAACTTTCGGACCGCCGGGAAGACCGCCAATGGCACGAAAACTTGTTGGTCCGCCTCCAGGGCAACCCGTAGGTCCTCCGTTCCCTTGGAAACCGCATTGGGGACCTCCACCTTTTCCGTGGTTTTAATGTAATGATAAACCAAACACGGTTTTAAATTGAGAATATCTCAAAAAATTTTTGTAATCGTTTACGAACAACTTAATAGTTTTATCAATCGATCAAGTCCGTTTACATTGGAAATTCACCGTTCCTGTCAGGACTGTGAAATACTAATTACGAAAAACTAATTACGATTATTATCCTTCAAAGGGACGGTTGAATATTTCATTTTATTGTACATGAACGATTACTGTTTCATGTTGTATGTTAGTTTTTTTATTTGTTAGATGAATTACAGTTAGGGTATCTCTAATAATTCAATTTTTATTTTCACCCAATGAGTTAACGACGGGGTTTACTACGTGTTTTATTGATCAAGCCGAATAGAGCGGGGCAAGTTCACTTCGTTAACTCTCAGTAAATTTTGAATTTTTAGAGTTCTCAGTGGTTACTAATTGTTTCATTGAAAAATGAGACGACGTAACTCTCTATCATCTGTTTATACCAAGTTGGATTTTACACAATTATGAGGAAAAAATGAAACGATTTTTAAGTTTAATTTTGGTGTTGGTACTTTCTGGAACAGTTATGGCACAGCCGCCTTTTGGTAAACCGTCAGGCGGACCAGGAGGCAACAAACCGCCAAGCGGATTGGGCGGCAATAAACCGCCGAGTGGGTTGGGAGGTTTTAAACCGCCAAGCGGATTGGGAGGTAATAAACCGCCGAGTGGGTTGGGCGGTTTTAAACCATCGCCAGAAGCACAAATTGCCGGTGCCATTGTTGGTTCTCTTGGGCGTGTGATTGATGATGCCGCACGAAGAGAACGGGAACGCCGTGAATGGGAAAGGCGTTACAATCAGCCGCCGTACCGTCCGCCGGTTTATGTTCAACAACCAACCCGAACAGTTATTGTTCAATCGCCGACAACTGTAACTTCTGCGTCAGTACAAACCGAAAATGCAAGTGTTACAGAAACACCGTTGACGTTGACGAAAAACTCAATAACTGTTACGGCAAAACCGGCAACAAAAGATGTTGTCAATAAAGCCAAAAATGTTCTCAATAAAGAAATTACTGAAAAGTTGGAATCATTTATTGATTCGCTCAAAGATTCAGTAATGTCCGAAGAGAAAGCAAATATTATTGCACAAAAATTTCTCGACGAGGGAAAAGATAAGAAAAAAATTGCCGACTTCCTCAACGCCGTCAACAACGGTGATGCAGAAACAGCCGGAAAATTAGTATCGGAATTGGCAGACGATCCTTTTGAAGGTAACAAAATTGCCCAAACAATCAATCTTGGTACACAACTCGCCGAACTCGAAGACACCATACAAAACGGAGAGTTTGAACCGAGTGATATTTCAGATTTGAAAAAATTGATTGATAAGGCAAAATTGCCGGCAAAAGTTAAAAAAGATGCACAAAAAACACTTGGCATCTTCAAAAATACTCTCAAAATTCTCGATATTCTAACAGAATTCAGGGAGTCGTCCAAAACGATAATTCCGGTTCCGACAGATATTGTAACGGTAATTTATTGTCCTTCACTTCCTGCGGAGTCCGTTTATGCTATAGATTCTGAAACTTATTTGATGAAGGGGGAAGAGTTTCGTATTGCGGAGGAAGACATCAGCGATGCGTTTCCGCAAATTCCGGTTTATTCGAATCCGGTGTTACAGTCAGCCCAAACAACAAATCAGATCAGTTTGGTAAACACCACCAACCAAACAGCAACTTATCGCCTGGATGATAAAGTTTCACGAACATTAACATCGGGAAAAAAAGCATCTTTTTCTGTTCCAAAATCGGGAACGATTTCTATCATTTCACAAGGATATTGGAAATCATTTTCCGTCGGATCGGGAAATTACTCGCTTGATTATTCCAGCAAAGCATGGTCCATTGTTGTGAATCCTATTAAAGTAACAATAAGCAACAACAGTCCGTTACCGTTCCATTGTTTCGCTGACCGGACGGAATACACCATTAATTCCGGTGAACAAATTTCGTTTACGTCGAATAACGGTATTCTTGATTTGCAGTTTGCACGCAGTGAAGATACCGGAAACCGTGCCGCTTATCAATTAAAAGACAGTGCGTCTTACAAAATCGGTCTCGATCAACGCGACAATAAATGGGCATTGTTCCCTGAATAAAAATTATTTTCACAGCAAATAATTTCGTCAAATAAATTCGTCCTGTTTTCGGACGTTAATCGGAAAACTTTTAGAATATTAAAAATCTTTAACGCTGCACACATAAAAGAGCGGAAAAAATTCAATCAAAATATTATTACAAAAAGTATTGACTATTTTTGCGCTTTTGTGTGTGGAGTTTTTCCACACAACCATTAAAAATTACAACAATCAATAAAGGAAACAAAACATGTTAAAACGTATTATTAGTGTTACGTTTTTATTATTACTGAACGTCTGGTTCTGTTCGTACATTCAAGCCGACTGGACGAATATTGGAACGATCAACGGTGTTCAGGTTTACCGCGACAATTTGACCGGACTCGAATGGACAACAACATTGGGACGTGTTCCATCTTCCGACTGGGGAAGTTCGGCACGCGGTTTGGTTGCCCGATACGGATTCCGGCTTCCATCGTTTCACGAACTTCAACAGATGCAACGTCACGGCGGTTTTTCACATCTGAATATCCATAACAAGATGGGTAACTATTATGAAACCAGTAACAGCCGTTATCTTGCCAATGCTGCAATCAATGGATTTCAAACACCGCAGGAACGTAAAGGAACCGGTCAAAATTGGGTTGTTGGAGTACGAAATGCTCCGGCGGAAGAAGTTATTATCGTTCAGGAAACAGTTCAGGAACAAAACATTACTGTTACACCCGTTCAGGTCGAAACCGTTTCGGCAACATCGACGGGAAATGTTACGGTAACATCCGTTCAATCATCGGTTCAAACTCCGGTATCATCAGCAACTGCAACAATAAATCCTGCCGTTGTCTGTGTTCCTAATCCGGTTTCCGTTCAGATCCCTTTTGTTTTGCCAGGAACTATTAAATCAACCCTTGCCGAAATAAAAGAATCTTTGAAACAAAAAACAGAAATTCTCCGCAATACGTTATCAGCAACAACTCTTTCCCTTGAAACAATCATTACGAAAATGAAAGAGAATAATGTTACGGTTGCTGATCAGTCGGCAATGATAACCGCTTTTGAGGAAGGTGATGCGGCAACTGTCCAACGGATTTGGATTGTCGTTGCAAATAATATCAAGGAGGCAGGGCAATTATCACAAGCGGTTAAAGTAATTTCCGCTTTGGGCAGTTTCGGCGAGTCCATTGAGGAAGGAGAATTTTCTACCGACGATTTTAAGGATGTCCGCAAAACGATTGAAAAAAGTAAATGGGATAAAGAAACCGACAAAACGATAAAACCGGTTTTAAACTCTATTACATTGCTTGTTGGTGTCCACGAACAACTTTCCGCTTTACGTTCTTCCAAAGCAACTAAAGCAGCAGCAACAGAGACAGTTACGATTCCCGACGAAAATGTTACGTTAATTATTCGTCCCGAACAAAATCCCAAAGAGGTGTTTGCGGTCGATGAGCATACTTTTATTGTCGGTAAAAAAGGGGAATTGGTCGAAGCGGTCGAGGGAACACTTGATGATTTCGTACAAAAACCGATTATTATTGACGAAACGCCAATGACTTCGCCGGCAACGGAAAATCAAATTACTCTTTCCAATCCGGCAGAAAACACGGAAAGTGTTCGGTTTAGTTTAGATAATGAAACGAAAACACTTGCTGTTGGTGAAACTCAATCTTATCCATTACCTTCGTCGGGTGCAGTGAAAATTTATACAACGAAAACCCGTACTGTTTCATCTGGCCGCCGTCGCGGAAATCAAACGCAAACGTATCAAGATTCACAAAGTTTTTCTGTTACAGCAGGAATTACTTATGATGTTCGATCTGATTCAGAAAAAGGTAAAATAATTGTTCCGCGTCCGGTTGAAATAACATTAGACAACCGTAATGGAACAATGCCTTTTCATTTAACTATTGAAGATCAACCGATTATTGTTGAACCTTCTGCAACAAAAACATTCAAAGCAGACAATGGTATCCTGACTATTCAGTTTGCCCAATCTGAAGAACCGAATGATATTGTTTCGATTAAGTTTTATCAATCACAGACCTGTAAACCGGCTATTGCCAAAAACAACAATAAATGGGCGTTATTTCCTGTCCCATAATTTCTTTTTGGTAATATTTTAGTGGAATTTATAGTTAATCACAATAATTCCGTTAAAAAAAAGCCGAAGTGGATAACTTCGGCTTTTAGGCAACGTTTTTCGGAAGTACAAAAAACCAATAGAAGTCTATTCCAATGGTGTGATGAAGGCGAAAAAGAAACGTTGTTCATAAATTCGGACGTGAGTGTTATTAGTATTATAGCCCACCCCGCAGGAGTAGGTTACAAATCAACCCTAATTAACAAGCCCGGAAAGGGCGATAGGAAATTTTACACGGTTCGTTCTTTAATCATCTTCCCGTTACCCTTTCAGGGCGTTGGGTTTAAGTCGAGACGCAATGCATTGCGTCTCGACTTAAACCCACCCCGTTGGGGCGGGCAATTCAATAAAAAATCCTAACGCCCCTATCGGGGCTAATATAAAAAACAAAAATTCCACTGATAAATTACTAATTTTTATCCGTAAACAAATTTGCGAAATTATTCTACTGAATAGATATGAAAAATTAAATTGATGAATGTAAGAAGTATATATCTAAAGTTATTCATCGTTCACAATAAATTTCCAATTTTTTGATTGAAAAATTTGGTTATTCTGATGAAGTATGATTTTAGCGGAGACATTTTTAAGAGTTTCAATTAAAGCAATTCCTTGTTCTGGTTTTAGGACGGCAACCGCGGAGGCGAGAGCGTCGGCTTCAGTGGCGGTGGGAGCAGCAACATGAACCGTACAAGGAATTGTCAAACCAAGTCCGGTTTTCGGATCAATAATGTGAGAATACTTTATACCGTTAATTTCAACAAACTGGAATCGATCACCAGAGGTTGCAAGAGCAATATTTTCCATTGGCAATGTTTCTTTACCGTTGAGATTGATCTTCCAACCATCCGGCGGAGCCTTGCCAATCCGAATATCGCCTCCCGCATCAATCAAAACTGTTTCAATACCATATTTTTGTATCGTTTCAAAAGCCCGATCAATCGTGTAACCTTTGGCAATACCGCCAAGATCAAATTTGACACCTGATTTTAGGATTCGCACACGATGAGTCGATTCGTCAAGCGTCCAGAGTTGATTCCCAACAAGTTGACGAGCCTGATCCAGATAATATTGTTTCGGTAACACTTTTTGCCGCCGTGAACGCCGCCAAAGACGAACAAACGGTGAAACTGTTATATCAAAAGCTCCGTCTGAAATGTTACTAAAATACTTCGCTGATTTCAGAACAGCAAAAAGATCCTCGCTCACCGCAACAGTTTCCGGCGGATCAGGAACAGAAGAATCGAATTGGGTACAAAGCTCAGAAAGTTCACTTTCTGAATCGTAATCACTCATGATTTTGTTGAGAGAGCGAAAACATTCGAAAGCATCTTTTGTTGCTGCCTGAGCGGTTTCTGCGGATTCGGAGTATAAAATAATCCGAACCGGTACTCCCATGTGAACCTCTTCAAACTTATACCGTTCCGCTACAAAAAATGTCGGAACAAAAAAGAAAAATATTAAAAATTTCATAAAAGTTGCAAAATTAACAATATTTCAATGGAATTTTATAGAACAGTCAAGTTACGGTAAAAACATTAACCCGAAATATCTCATTTGTGTTGTGGTTTGAATAAGCTTATTGTTCTGCTCCGCAGGAACAAAACAATTATTTTAGTAATATATCAGTGGAATTTTTGTAGATAACAACCATAGCAGCCCTGAAAGGGCGTTAGGATTATAGCCCACCCCAACGGGGTGGGTTACAAAGCAACCCTAATTAATAAGCCCTGAAAGGGCGTTAGGAAATTTTACACGGTTCGTTATTTAATCATCTTCCCGCTGCCCTTTCAGGGCGTTGGGGTGGGAAGGGGAACTTAAACCCACCCCGTTGGGGCGGGCTATAATACTGACGCCCCTAGCGGGGCTAAGATAAAAAACAAAAATTCCACTGATATATTAC